>CAZHIK010000596.1:0-6043 GCA_964532635.1 uncultured Enterobacterales bacterium | reverse complement strand
CTGGGGGAATCTGGAGGCGGGGGAAGGCACGGTCTACGTGGACATCGATGCGGCTGATGCTGGGGATGGGAGCGAGGGGGCTCCGCTGCGGTCCATCCAGGCCGGGTTGAACCTGGCGGGGAGCCGAGGCGGCGGACTGGTGGCAGTGGCGGCGGGGACGTATCCGGAGACGCTCGAGCTGACCTCGGACCACGCCGGCGTGCACCTCGCGGGGCGCTGCCGGGAGCTGGTGACCGTGGACGCGAGTAGTGGGGACGACCAGACGCCCGGGATCGAGGTCGATGCGGGCTACACCTCAGTCGGGATCGCGGGGGTGACGGTGCGGGGCTCGAACCACACTGGGCTGAAGATGGGCTCGGGGGAGGTCGAGGTCCGAGGCGCGCGGGTGGTGGACAGCGCGTTCGTCGGGGTGGAGGCCGAGCAGTCCTACAGCGCTCCCACCACCCTGACGCTGGAGTCCTGCGAGCTGGAGGGGAACGTAGCGGCGGGCATCCTGGCGAAGGACCCAAACACCGTGGTGTCGCTCCACGACACCGTCATCCGGGGCACACGCTCCCTCGCGGATGGAAGGAGCGGATACGGCATCGATACATACGGTGGCGCCAGCGTGTCGGTGACGTCATGTGTGTTGGCGGACAACGCGGCCGTGGGGGTGCTGGCGTTCCAGGCTGGGACGAGCATCTCACTGACCGACACCATCGTCCGGGGCACCAGGCCCAACGACGACGGGCAGCACGGCTTCGGCCTGCAGGTCAGCGAAGGCGCCCAGCTGCAGGCCGAGGGTTGCATCGTGGAAGAGAACGAGGTGGTCGGAGTCCTGGTGAAGTCCGAGGGTACGGAGGCCACCCTCACCGGGACCGTCGTCCGGGACACCCGCCCCGGCGACCAGGACGGTTGCGGGTTCGGAATCCAGGTCCAGGGCGATGCAGCGCTGGCCATGGATGACTGCATCATCGAGGGCAACACGAGCCTGGGAATCTCGGCTGCCGGCTCCGACACCCAGCTGACACTCACCTCGTGCATCATCCGCGACACCCTGCCCAGCGATGACGAAGGCGCCGGGCACGGCATCGAGGCGCTCGACGGTGTCAGCCTGACCGCCGAGGACTGCGTCGTGCAGGGGAACACCTCGGTGGGGATCGTCGCGGAGGACCCGACCACCACCATCCGGCTCGCAGGCACTCGCATCCTGGACACGCTCCCCGACCACGGGGGGGAGCGCGGATACGGAATCGCGGTATCCGGCGGCGCTACGTTGGTCGCGGAGGCGTGCGCCCTGGAGAGGAATACCTCGGTCGGTGTCTCGGTGTTCGACTCCGGCACGGAGGTCTGGCTCGAGGGCACCACCATCAGTGACACACGGGCCGGCGTGATGAGCATCGGAGACGGCGGATACGGTCTCCAGGCTGCCGAAGGTGCTTCCCTGTCCGCCACGGGCTGCCTCGTGGACCAGAGCCACGCCATCGGGATCGTGGCAGCTGGCGCCGACACCACGGTCACGCTGACCCGCACCGTCATCCAGGACACCGCGCCCACCGGCAGCGGCGAACTCGGCTACGGCGCAGAGGTCTGGGGAGGAGCCTCCCTGGTCGCGGTGGACTGCCTGCTGCAGAGGAACCAGGGGGTGGGACTGCTGGCCTTCGATCCCCACACCACCGTCAAGCTCCACGGAACGACCATCACGGGGACAAGCCTTGGCGCCGACCTGGACAACGGCGCCGTCGCGGCCGGTGCGGTGGCCCAGGAGGGCGCCTTCATCGAGGCCACCCAGCTCGAGGTCTCCTCGAACGAAGGCCTCGGTCTGTACACCTTGCACAAGGGATCGAGCATCAGCTGCAACGACTGCTCGCTACTCGACAATCAGTTCGCGGGGGCGGGACTGATCGATGGCGCCACGCTCGCCATCGCGGACTCCTGGATCGAGGGCACCTCGCAGAGCGCCAACCTGGGGGGCGGTGTCGGTGTCTGGGCCGAGCCCTGGTTCGGCGGGGACACCGTCACCCTGTCCATCCGCGACAGCACGATCCCGGACAACGCCGTCGCGGGGGTCCGGCTCGCCGGGGAAGGCAGCTATCAGCTCTCGGGCAACACCATCACCGGCGGCGCCGGTCTGGCCCACGGATCGACGACACGCTGTGGAGACGGCGTGTACGCCGTGGGCACTACGGCGTGGGACGGCACCTCCGGTCTGTACCTCGGCTCCAACACACTCGCCGACAACACCGGCGCTGGCCTCTTCCTGGACAACGCCGCGGCGATGCTGGACGGCAACGTCTGGTCGGGCAACGACCCGGACCTGCTGGTCCAGGGAGACAGCTGCCTCTCGCCGCGTGCCGACTACTCCGAGGCTCCCACGAGCGAGATCTGCCCCGAGTGGGACCGGCCGGTCTGCGAGCTGTTGTTCACTCTGAACCTGGCGGTCGCCGACATCGTCCCTGCGAGGTTGTCACCCCCACCGCTCCATCCCGCTCTGGCATCCCCGAGTACGCCCATCTCCCGTCCAGTCCTCCGCGAAGACGCAGGAGGTGGTGACCAACTCCAGTGGCGGGAATGGTGATGGTAGGTTCGGCATCCAAGTCTCGGATGGCGCCACGCTGGCGACGGAGGACTGCGCGATCGCCGGGAGCAGTGGAACGGGGATCGCGGTGTACCACTCCGGCACGTGGGTTTCCCTCGCGGGCACTGTGATCCGGGGCACCCTGCCCAGCGTCGATCTGGGCGGAGGGGTGGGCGTGTACGCGGCCGAGCAGGGGGGCTGGGCACCGCCCTCCCTGGTCCTCCGCGACAGCGCCATCGCGGACAACTGGGTGGCGGGTGTCTGGCTGGCCGGAGCGGGAAGCTACGCGCGTACCGGCAACGAGATCTCCGGCAGCACGACCGTCACCCACGGCGAGACGACCAGCTGCGGAGATGGCGTGTACGCGCAGGGAACCCAAGCCTGGGACGGGAGCGTCGGGCTGTTGATCTCGGACAGCAGGCTGCCGAGCAACGAGGGAGGCGGGCTGTTCCTCGACGACGCCTACGCACAGCTCTCGGGCAACACCTGGGAGGGAAACGAACCCGACCTGTGGGTCCAGGGTGACGCCTGCCTCGCGCCCCGCGATGACTACGGGTCGGTGCCGACGAGCGAGATCTGCCCCACATGGAACCGGCCGGCGTGCGGTCTCGCGTTCTCACTCGCCCTGGTGACCGAGGAGATCGAGACTGGCCGGTCGCGGAGTCCGCCTGTTCCGTTTGCACTCCCGGCTCCTGTTCGCGGGTGGTAGGATCGCGGCGTGGAGGCTCGTTTGTCCATTCCGACGCTGCTTCTCTCACTGGCTGCCGAGTCACCCGCACCCAGCAGTCCTGCGTTCGGAGCCGGTGCGGCTCGAGTTGGCACCCGCGCCCGTCGCTCTGGCCACGCCATGACAGCCACCACCCCCACCCTCCTGCTCCTCACCACCCTTGGGCTCGGCCTGGCCGGCTGCAGGGAGAAGCAGCGGAGCGAGAAGGACACCGGTGAGGAACCGACTGTGCGGAGGGCTACCTCGCGGATGATTGGCAGTGTGTGCCCGAGAGCTGTGGGGTGGGGACATGGGGGAACCTGGAGGTCGGTAGTCCCACCGTCTACGTGGACATCGAGGCGGATGAGGGCGGGGATGGGAGCGAGGCCGCGCCATTGAGGTCCATCCAGCCTGCGCTGGACCTGGCGGGCGAAAGGGGGGGCGGTCTTGTGGCCGTGGCGGCCGGGACCTACCCGGAGACGCTCGAGTTGGGCACGGAGCACGCCGGAGTGCACCTGGCAGGACGCTGTCGCGACCTGGTGACTCTGGATGCAAGCGCGGGGGATGAAGACACGCCGGGGATCAACATCAACACCAGGTACGGCGAGGTGGAGCTGTCGGGGCTGAGTGTGGTGGGATCGCGAGACATCGGGATTCGGGTGCGCTCGGGAGTGCCAAGGCTGGAGGCACTGCAGGTGCGTGGAAGCGCCTACGCAGGTGTCATTGCCTACCGAGAGTCCATCAATGTGCCTTCGAGTCTGACGATGGTCGCCTGTGATCTGGCGGAAAACACGGCTGCTGGGTTCGTGGCGTACAATGCGGGGACCGAAGTCACGCTGGTGGACACCACCATCCGGGACACCCTGCCGGAATACGACGGCGTGGCCGGGTACGGCATCCAGGTCAGCCTCGGAACATCGCTCCACGCCGAGGGGTGCGAGCTGACGAACAACGCCGACGTGGGCGTTGCGATCATCAGCACAGGCACCGAAGCCACGCTGCTCGAGACCGCCATCCGGAACACCCGCCCTCGGGAGGACGGGGACTGGGGATTCGGTATCCTGGTCGCTCAGGGAGCCTTCCTCCAGGCCGAGAACTGTCAGCTGACGGGGAACACGAGCAGAGGGGCGGGCATCACAGATGCGGGCACCGAGGTCATCCTCGCGGGCACTACGATCAGGGCCACTCGGCCAAGCGACGATGGAGCCGGCGGGTACGGCCTGGAGGTCAAAGACGGCGCAGTGCTTCGGGCCGAGGGCTGCGAGCTGGTGGACAACGTCGCGGCGGGGCTCCTCGCCGACGATCCGGACACGAGGATCACGCTGGTGGACAGCTCTATCCGGGACACCCAGCTCCACGAACACGGCCAGCACGGCTACGGCATCGAACTCCAGGGTGGCGCGGTGGTGAGCGCCGCGGGCTGCTCACTGACCGGCAACCACGCCGTAGGCATCAGGGTCGCTGATCCGGGCAGCGAGGCCACCCTCGTGGACACCGAGGTCCGAGGCACCCAGTCCGATGGAGCCGGGGCGGGCGGCTACGGCGTCCAGGTCTTCGGTGAGGCGACGCTCGAGGCCGACGGCTGCGTCCTGATGGGAAACACGGGGCTTGGGCTCATGGCCTTCGATTCGGGCACCGAGGTCACGCTCCTGAACACGGCGATACGGGAAACCCAACCCCGCGGGGACGGCGAACTGGGGTTTGGCATCGAACTCGAAAACGGAGCGACGCTTCGGGCCGAAGGCTGCGAGCTGTCGGGCAACTCGGGGCTGAGTGTCGCCATCGGAGATTCAGGCACCGAGGCGACCTTGGTGAGCACAACCATTCGAGAGACCTCTCCCCACGCGGATGGCGAAGGCGGGTATGGCATCCTGGCCATCAGCGGTGCAGCGCTCCACGCCGAGGGCTGTGAGGTGTCGGGAAACACTGCGATGGGACTTGGGGTCACGGACCCGGGTACCGCGGTCACATTGACGGACACCACGGTCCGGGACACCCTCCCAGACGAGAACGGAAGATTCGGCTACGGCATCGACGTCGCTGGTGGCGCAGCCCTCGAAGCGACGGGCTGCACCGTGCTGAACAATACCACCGTTGGATTGCTCGCCATCGACCCCGGGACCGGAGTCGCACTCCACCAGTCGTCCGTCATCGGCACGAGAACCGGCTTCGGTCCCCAGGGCGCCACCGTCCTCGGTGTCACAGCTCAACAGGGCGCCCGCGTCTCGGCCTCTCGTCTCCTGGCCCAGGCCAACCAGGGACCCGGGCTGTACGCCGCAGGCGAAGGTGCGAACCTCTCGTGCAAGGACTGCGCCCTGCTCGACAACGCCTTCGCGGGCGCTGCAGCCATCTACCACGGCGAACTGGAGATCCGATCTTCCACAATCTCGGGCTCCACAGAGAGTGCCGATATCGGCGGTGGCGTCGGAGTCTACGCAGCACATCCATGGGGCTCGGCCCCGCCAACGCTCGTGGTCACCGAGGCCACCATCAGCGACAACCCCGTAGCCGGGGTCTGGCTGGAGGGCGACGGCGGATATCGACTCGAGGGGATCACCATCACAGGCGGAACCGGCGTCCCCCACGGGGTGACAAGGCGCTGTGGAGATGGGGTGTTCGCCGGGGAGGTCATGGCCTGGGACGGCAGCACGGGCCTGTTCATCCAGGGCAGCACGCTCGCGGACAACCAGGGTGCTGGGCTCTTCCTGAACAACGCGTCCGCTCTGCTGGACGGCAACACCTGGTCGGGCAACGATCCAGACCTGCTTGCGCAGGGCGAG
>CAZHIK010000595.1:0-6058 GCA_964532635.1 uncultured Enterobacterales bacterium | reverse complement strand
CTTGCGCGGACCGCGGCCCCCCACCTCGCACACTTCTGCATCACCGACTCCCACGTCCACCTGGTGATCCAGAGCGACACCGCCCGGGCCGGCCAACTCGCCCGGGCGGTCCTGCTCGCGCTCCGAGCTACCGGAGCCCGCAGCCTCGAGCCCGCCCGGCGCCGCAGGATCTCCGATCCGGAACACCTGACCTGGCTCGCACGCCACCTGCTCACCCTCCCGAACCAGCGCCCACTGGCCTGCCACCCCGCCCTGTGGTCCGGCTCGGCCTTGCTGGACCTCACCGGGGCTCGCGCCCTCGACACCCCCTCCCTGCTACTTCCCGAGCTACTCCCCGGCTTCGACGCCTGCTCTGTCCTGGTGGATCTTGGCCTGACCCCCGAGCCCCTGGAGCCCGTCGGCGACCGCGACCTGCTCATGGTCGGGCCAGGCCGCCTGCTGCACGCTGCGGCTACCGCCCTGGCCGCCGATCCCGCCCTCGAGGGGCGCGCCACCACAGTGGTCGCCGCCCGACAAGCCGCAGCTCAGCTGGGGCAGCGCGCAGGGCTGCCCACCCGCCCCATCGCCGACGCCCTCGGGCTCACCACCCAAGGCGTGCGCCGGCTCCAACAGCTCCCTCCCCAGCGCTCCGCCCAGGCCGCGGTTCGCCGCTACCTGGCCCTCGAACAGCGCGTGATCCACAGCGCCCTGGCCGCGGGCTAACCCCCACCCTCCAGCCGGTCCAGCTCCTCGAGCAGCGCGGGCGCCTCGTTCTCCTGCGGGAAGTTCTTCAGGGATTGCTCCAGCAGCCGCCGAGCCTCGGCGAAGTCCCCTTCCTGCATCCGGATCTTGGCCAGCTGGTTGTACTTCTCGTACTCGATGTCCGGGTTGGTCTCGATGGCGGACTCGAGCATCGTGGCCGCCTCGCCCTGTCGGTCCTGGAGCACGTAGACCATGCCCAGCCCCTCGAGGGGGCAGGTGAAGCCGTCGGGTTCCACCGCGAGCGCCGCCTCGAAGCTGGCCGCGGCTCCGTCGACCTCGCCCCGGTTCAGCTGCACCAGGCCCCGCTCCGCGAGGGCGAAGGCGTTGCCGGGATCGAGCCCCTCCACCCGCTGGAAGTCTTCCTCGGCCCGGTCGAACTCTCCCATGGCGTTGAGGCTGTTGCCGCGACCCAGCAGGGCCATCAGTGAGCTGGGACGGCGGATGAGCACCGCGTCGAAGTGCGCGATGGCTCGCTCGTGCTGTAGCTGGGTGGCCAGGGACCAGCCCATGGCCAGCCTGGCCATCTCGTACTCGAGCCAGCTCGTGCCCCCGGCGTCCCGCCGCAGGATGATGAACTCGGGCTCCAGCGCTTCGATCACCCCCGACGCCAGCGTGCGCGCCCGGGCGTGATCGCGCTTCCCCAGCGCCACGTGGGCCTCGACGACCCGGGGCCCCGTGGCGTCGGGGTGCTGCCGCCGCAGCTCGTTTCCGACACGCTCCGCTTCCTCGAACTGCCCCTGCGCAACCAGCAACAGACCCCTGAGGGTGCGGGCCTCCTGGCTGGGCTGCTGGGCGATGGAGAGCTCCACCTGCTCCATGGCCATGCCCCACTCCATGCGCATGAAGGCTCGCACAGCCTCGTCCAGCCGCCCCTCTGGAGGCAGCGAGCCGGCGCCGGTGGCCTGGGCCTCGCGCCAGCGCTCGATCTGCTCCCGCAGCCGCCGGTAGGCCTGCTTGTCCTCGATGGCCAGGGCCCGCTCGACGTAGTGGGCGGCCCGCTCCAGCTCTCCGTTGTAGTACAGCTGCCGCGCCGCGAGGTACTGGGTCTTGGAGCGGTAGGGCTCGTACTCGGCGGCATCGACCAGAGCCTGGGCGGCCTGCTCGTCGCTGCCGCGGCTGCGGTACAGCTGGCCCAGAGCGACGTGGGGGCAGGCCAGGTGGACGTTCCGGGCGCTGACCGAGGCGTCGGTCGAGACCTGGGCCTTGGCCTCGGCAAGCCAGCGCTCCGCCTCATCGGTCTTGTTCTGCCACATCAGGCTCATGCCCAGGATCTCCGCCGCCGAGCCCCAGGTGGCTCGCTCGTGAGTCCCGGTGCGTCCCTCCACCGCTACGAGGACCTCGCGAGCCAGGGTGTCGGCCTGCTCGAAGCTGCCCAGCTCCAGGTGCACCGCGGCCAGCCGGATCTTGCAGTAGTGGTAGGTGGGCTCCACCGAGAGGCAGTACTCCAGGTATTCTCGCGCCTGCTGTGGATGCCCCTCGAACTCGAAGAGGCGGGCCAGCCCGATGGCAGCGTCCAGGTTGCGGGGATCGAGCTTGTAGGCGCGCTCGAAGGGCTCACGGGCCTGGGTGATGACGGCCTCGCGCTGCTCGACCGGCACCCGCTCCAGGGACAGATCCTGGACGAGGAGGCTGCCCAGCTCGGCGTGAAGCTCGGGGGAGTGGGGATCTTCGAGCAGATCCGCCTTCACCTGCTCGATGCTTCGCTCGGGGCGTCCTTCCTGGTCCTCCGGGGCGACGGGATCGCCAGGAGCTGGCCCGGGCTGATCCGGCCGGTCCCAGCTGGCCTGGGGCGCAGGTCCGGGCAGCGCGGGCGTGGCTCGCTGGACGTCGGGTTCCTCGCCGGGCCGCGGGTCGCAGCCATAGGTGACGAGCATCAGCGCCAAGGCGACCGGCGTCCACCAACCAACACACCGAACGGAGGGGGTTCCAAGGGGAAGCATGGCACCCCAAGCCTATCGGTCACTGATGGGGATTACAAATCGTTGACAACCCCCACCGCCTACAGGTTGCGCCGGTACTCGCCGCCCACCTCGAACAGAGCCTGGGAGATCTGCCCCAGGGACGCCACACGCACGGTCTTCATCATCTCCTCGAAGATGTTGCCGCCGCTGATGGCCACGGCCTTGAGCCGCTCGAGGGCGGCCGGGCACTCATCCGCGTGGCGCGCCTGGAAGTCGCGCAGGGCGGCCAGCTGGCTGTTCTTCTCTTCCGGGGTGGCTCGGCGCAGCTCGACATCGGGCTGCACGTAGTCGTCGGCCAGGGTGGCGGGATCGAGGAAGGTGTTGATGCCCACGATCGGGTAGCTGCCGTCATGCTTCTTGTGCTCGTAGTAGAGCGACTCTTCCTGGATCTTGCCCCGCTGGTAGCCGGTCTCCATGGCGCCCAGCACGCCGCCTCGGCGGCTGATGTGCTCGAACTCCTGCAGCACGGCCTCTTCCACAAGCTCCGTGAGCTCTTCGACGATGAACGACCCCTGCAGCGGGTTCTCGTTCTTGGTCAGGCCGAACTCCTTGGAGATGATCAGCTGCACCGCCATGGCGCGGCGCACCGATTCTTCCGTGGGGGTGGTGATGGCCTCGTCGTAGGCATTGGTGTGCAGGCTGTTGCAGTTGTCGTAGAAGGCCAGCAGCGCCTGTAGCGTCGTGCGGATATCGTTGAAGGCGATTTCCTGCGCGTGCAGGGATCGGCCCGAGGTCTGGATGTGGTACTTGAGCTTCTGGCTGCGCTCATTCGCGCCGTACTTGTCGCGTAGCATCACTGCCCAGATGCGGCGCGCGACACGGCCGAGCACCGTGAACTCCGGATCCACACCCACAGCGAAGAAGAAGGACAGGTTGGGCCCGAAGGCGTCGATGTCCATGCCACGGGACAGGTAGTACTCCACGTAGGTCAGCCCGTTGGCCAGGGTGAAGGCCAGCTGGGTGATGGGGTTCGCCCCGGCCTCGGCGATGTGGTAGCCGCTGATGGACACCGAGTAGTAGTTCCGAACGCCGTTTTCGGTGAAGTACTGCTGGATGTCGCCCATCATGCGCAGGGCGAACTCGGTGGAGAAGATGCAGGTGTTCTGGCCCTGGTCTTCCTTGAGGATGTCGGCCTGGACCGTGCCGCGCACCTTGGTCAAGGTGCCGGCCTCGAGGGTGGCCCGCTCCTCGGAGCTGGGCTGACGTTCATGCTCGGCCACGAACTTGTCCACCTGCTGGTCGATGGCGCAGTTCATGAACATGGCCAGCATGATGGGGGCCGGCCCATTGACGGTCATGGAGACCGAGGTGAGCGGGTGACACAGGTCGAAGCCGCCGTAGAGGATCTTGATGTCGTCGAGGGTCGGCACCGACACGCCGGACTCGCCCACCTTGCCCCAGATGTCCGGACGCTCGTCGGGGTCCTGGCCGTACAGGGTGACCGAGTCGAAGGCGGTGGACAGGCGCTTGGCCGGCTCGCCCTCGCACAGGTAGTGGAAGCGCTTGTTGGTGCGGATGGGAGGGCCTTCGCCCGCGAACATGCGCTTTGGGTCTTCCGCTGTGCGCTTGAGGGGGAACACACCCGCGGTGAAGGGGAAGGCGCCGGGGAGGTTTTCGGTCAGGCCCCAGTACAGCAGGTCACCCGGGTCGGAGTAGCGGGGCAGGGAGACCCGCGGGATCATGGTGCGCGCGAGGCTCTCGACCTTCAGGGGCTGACGGATCTCGCGGCCGCGTACGTGGTAGACGAACTCGTCGCCACTCCAGGCCTCCTTGGTGGCGGGCCAGGCCTCGAGCCACTGCCGCGCCTGGTCGTCCATGCTGGCGCGCAGGGCCGTGGCACGATCCACGAGGACGCCGGCCGTGGCGTCTTCGGCCAGCTCGACCGCGGCGCCCTCGAGGTGGCCGGCACGGCGGGCGATGTCCGACTGCTCGCGGGCCCAGGCCTTGTAGTCGCGCACCGTCTTGGCGATCTCGCCCAGGTAGCGCTCACGATCCGGGGGAATGATCCGCCGACGGGGCGGGGTGGCCCGGCTGGCCGGGGCGGTGAGGGCCGAGGGGAGGTCGCGACCCGAGAACGCCGAGAGCTTGTCCAACAAGAACAGGTAGAGCGCGTTGACGCCTTCGTCGTGGAACTGGCTGGCGATGGTGGCGAAGGCCGCGATCTCATCGTCGGGGGTGGAGAAGTCGTTGTGCTCCCGCCGCAGCTGCTTGCGCACGTCGCGGAACGCGTCCTCGCCGCCGTAGCGCTCGAACTTGTTGAGCACCACCGCGTCGGCGCAGCCCAGCATCTCGATCTTCTCGAGCTGGCTCGAGGCGCCGTACTCCGGAGTCATGACGTACATGGACAGGTCGGTGACATCGACGATGTCGCTGTCGCCCTGGCCGATGCCCGAGGTCTCGACGATGATGAGGTCGAAGCCGCCAAGCTTGCAGACATTGATGGCGTCTTCGATGCTGGCGCTCAGCTCGCCCTTGTTGCCGCGGGTGGCGAAGCTGCGCAGGAAGCAGCCGCCACCGTGGATGGCGTTCATGCGGATGCGGTCTCCCAGCAGCGCCCCACCCCTCCGCTTGCGCGAGGGATCCACCGCCAGGATGGCGATGCGATGTTCCGGGAAGTCCGCGCGGTAGCGCCGCACCAGCTCGTCGATGAGCGACGACTTGCCCGCGCCGCCGGTGCCGGTGACGCCCAGCACGGGGATGGCGTTGTCGTCGGATACGGCGTCGATGGCGCCGCGCAGGTCTGCCGGCACGGTGCCCGGGCGGTGGGTCTCACCCTCGATGAGGGTCAGGGCCCGGGAGATGGCCGTGACCTTGCCCTCGGCCAGGTCGCCATGGGTGTAGCCGGCGTCGGCGTACAGGTCCTGATCGCAGCGGGCGATCATGTCGTCGATGATGCCGGGCAGGCCCATGCGGCGCCCGTCCTCTGGCGAGTAGATGCGCTCGATGCCGTAGTCGTGCAGCTCGTCACACTCCTCGGGCACGATGACGCCGCCGCCGCCGCCGAAGATCTTGATGTGGCCGGCGCCGCGCTCGTCGAGCATGTCCTTCATGTACCGGAAGAACTCCATGTGGCCGCCCTGGTAGGAGCTCACGGCGATGCCGTGGACGTCCTCGTCGATGGCGGCTTCCACGATCTCTTCCACCCCCCGGTTGTGGCCCAGGTGGATGACCTCGGCGCCGGCGGACTGCAGGATGCGCCGGATGATGTTGATGGAGGCATCGTGGCCGTCGAACAGGCTGGCGGCGGTGACCAGGCGGACGTAGTCGGACTGCGGGCGCATGGGGACCTCGCGGATGCAGCGGAGAGGACCGCTCGTAACCTGACGCTGGCCCCCTTTCAGGGCGCTCTCCGTGCT
>CAZHIK010000594.1:0-6059 GCA_964532635.1 uncultured Enterobacterales bacterium | reverse complement strand
CCATGAGCAATGTCGTCAGCGTCACCCCCCAGCCCACCATCGGTGCGGCCGAGCTGGCCGGCGAGACCGGGGGCTACTGCGGCACCCGCACGGCCTGGGGCTTCGCGGCCATCGGGCTCGCGGGTATGCTGGCCCTCGCCCGTCGTCGTGGTGTGGCCTCTGCTGTGCTGCTGCTGGCCGTGGCAGCACCCCGAGCGCAGGCTGCGGTCGACGAAGACGAGCACCCCAAGGCCATCGCCGACGTCGAGCTGCGCTACGGGCCCTACTTCCCCACCAACGAGTCGCTGACCACCGTCTACGGCAGCACCGGCCACGGTGTGCTGTGGCTCGAGGGTGGCTTCAGGATCACACGCTTCGCCGAGCTCGACGTCGGGGCCGGCTTCTACCAGCAGCTGTCCACCAAGGTGTCCGTCACCGACACCGACTACCACTCGGCCGAGCACACCATGATCACCGCTTGGCCGTTCACCGCAGCGCTCACCGCTCGGCTCGACATCCTCCACGAGCAGCTGCTGGTGCCCACGGTGCGGATCGGCGCGGACTACTGGCTGTGGAAAGAGAACTGGTACGTCAACCCCGACGTGGGCGGCGACTCCAGCATCAACGGGGGCGAGTGGGGCTGGCACTGGGGTGTGGGCGGCAACCTGCTGCTGGACCGCTTCGATCCCCGCCGGGCCTCCTGGCTGGCCACCAGCGCTGGCATCGACGACACCTACGTGGTGGTGGATTGGCGCACGACCACCCTCGGAGCTTTCGGGACCGGCGACGGGGTCAGCCTGCTCGACGGCTCCATGATCACCATCGGGCTCAAGCTCGACATGTAGGCCCCGCCGACCGCCCATGCCCAGCTACCGCCTGCTGCTCGAGTACGACGGCACGGGCTTCGTAGGCTGGCAGCGGCAGCCGGTGGGCGACAGCATCCAGGGGCAGGTGGAGCTGGCCGTGGCCTCGGTGATGGGGCTGCCTCGCGTGAGCGTGATGGCGTCGGGGCGCACCGACGCCGGAGTCCACGCCCTGGGCCAGGTGGCGAGCTTCACGGTGCCCGTGGAGCGCGATCCTGGCGCACTCCGGCGGGGCCTCAACAGCCTGTTGCCCGAGGCCATCTGCTGTCTGGACGCCCGCTGCGTGCGCGATGGCTTCGACGCCCGCAAGCACGCCTGCAGCAAGCGCTACCGCTACCGCATCATGGACGGCGACCGGCGCGCGGCGCTCCGCCAGCGCTTCCTGCTCTATGAGCGGCGGGTGCTGGATGTGGACGCCATGGCCAAGGCCGGGAGCCTGCTGCTGGGCACCCATGACTTCACCAGCTTCCGCGCCGTGGGCGCCGACGTCCCCACATCGGTGCGTACGCGCCACACCCTGGGCGTCCAGCGCCACGACGACGCGCTGCGGGTCGAGGTGGTAGGGGACGGCTTCCTGCGTCACATGGTGCGCATCATGGTGGGCACCCTGCTCGACGTGGGCCGGGGGCGCCTCGAGCCCCAGGAGCTCTCGCTCATCGTGGTGGCACGAGACCGGGGGCGCGCCAGCCGTACGGCGGCTGCACGAGGACTCTGCCTCGTGGAGGTGGACTACGCAGGCGCGGACGCCTCCGTGCGCTAGTCGAAGTCGTCGTCGTTGTCGTCGGCGGCTTCTTCGGTGAGGTCGCCGAGCTCTTCGAGCTCTTCCTCTTCCTCTTCTTCCGCTTCTTCCGTGTCGTCGCTCTTTCCGAGGCCGAAGGGCAGTTCCTCGTCGTCGCTGCGCTTGCGGGGGCCCTCTTCCTTGATGCGAGCCATGGCCACTGCGCGGGGGTCGTCATCGTCGTCGTGGGCCGGAGCACTGCAGCGGGGGCAGCTGGGATGGGGCTTGCCGAGGTCATAGTACTTGGTGCCGCAGCCGCTGCAGAGGCACCGATTACCGAGGTTGCGCTGGCGAGTACGCATGACACGCCTCGTGGCAGGAGGGTGGACCTGAGGTGGGTGGTCGGCGGAAACCGCCGAGCGAGGTCTGCGCGAAGCACAGGTGCGGACGGCGCGGATACTAGTCGAAACGGGGAGGTAGTCAAGACCCTCCACGCATTTTTCATCTCGCTTCGAGTCCGGGAACCGCTCGAGGCCTCGCGACGTCCGTCACCAGGCGTACACTCGTTCACCTCCCGGCGTTAGAAGTGAGCTGGAGGCCACATGGCGGATCCCTGGCCCGAAGCAGTACAACGGCGCAACAAGCTGAGGCCGCGCCCCCTGGGCATGGGGGCTGTGATGCTGGCGTTGGTGGTCGTCGTGGTGATCTTCATCGGGCTGGTGCTGTGGTACACGGTCAACCCAGCTGACTACAGGCCTTCGGTGCTGTCGGCCTACGATCCCGTCCACCAGCTGGCGGGCGGCTGCCATGAGCGCTTCCCACAGCTCGCCAATGCCTCTGAACACTACCTCGATCGGGCTCTGCCCATGCTCGAGCGCGCGCGCTTCGAGCGAAGCTTCCAGGACTGGGACGAGCTCGAGGGCCTGCTCTGTCGCGCCATGGCGGTGGATTCCGACTGCCTGCCCGCCGTGCTGGGATGGGCCGAGCTCACCGCGCTGGGTGCTCTGGCCGACCCGCCGCGAGAGGGCGATCTCGAGCTGGCACTGGCGCTGCTGCTGGCAGTGCATCGCTTCGATCCGCAGGCCGATGGGCTCGACCGCGTGGGTGCTTTGGTCATCCGGGCCAGAAGCGGCGCCGAGGCGCTTGACACCAGAGCCACCGTCCGGTAGATGGCCGGGGCTCGCGCCAGCCCCCTTGGGCTGGCTGCGCCCTTTGCGCCTCGAGGATGAATACCATGAAGACCTATAGCGCCAAGCCGGGTGAAGTCTCCCGCCAGTGGTTCGTGGTCGATGCCGATGGCCAGACCCTGGGTCGGCTCGCTACCCGCATCGCCACGGTGCTGCGGGGCAAGCACAAGCCCCAGTTCACCCCCCACGTCGACGTAGGCGACTTCGTCATCGTGCTCAACGCCTCCAAGGTGGAGCTCACGGGCCGCAAGCTCGAGCAGAAGCAATACCACCGCTACAGCGGCTACCCGGGTGGGCTCCGCTCCCTCAGTGCGGACCATGTGCGGGAGAACGACTCCGAGCGCATGATCATGCAGGCGGTCAAGGGCATGCTCCCCAAGAACCGCCTCGCTCGTCAGATCATCAAGAAGCTCAAGGTCTACCCCGGCGCCGAGCATCCCCACGAGGCCCAGCAGCCCGTGGCTTTCCCCGAATACGTGTAGGAGTCCAGCATGGCTGACCCCATCGTCCAGTTCTATGGCACCGGCCGGCGCAAGAACGCCACCGCCCGCGTCTTCCTCCGCCCCGGCAACGGTCGCATCACCGTCAACGGCAAGGATGTCGAAGACTACTTCGAGCGCGAGACCGCGAAGATGGTCCTCCGGGCTCCGCTGGTGATCACCGAGACCAACGAGTCCTTCGACGCCTACGTCACCGTCCGCGGCGGCGGCAAGTCCGGCCAGGCCGGCGCCATCCGCCACGGCCTGGCGCGCGCCCTGGTCGAGGCCAACCCCGAGCTGCGGCCGCCCCTCAAGAAGGCCGGCTTCCTCACTCGTGACGCCCGCATGGTCGAGCGCAAGAAGTACGGCCAGCCCGGCGCCCGCAAGCGCTACCAGTTCTCCAAGCGCTAGCCGTCCGGCTCCGAAGCTTCCAGGCCGCTCCTCCCCGGGGCGGCCTCGCTGCGTCTGGAGGTCCGGGGGCCTGGGCCAGGCCAGCTGTCGGCCGGAGTCGAGTTGTCAGGGTTAGGGAAGGCCCATGAAGGTCGTTGTCGTCATCCCTGCGCGCATGGCTTCTTCGCGGTTGCCGGGCAAGCCCCTGCTGGACATCGGGGGGGCGCCGATGATCGTGCGGGTGTGGGAGCGGGCACGGTTGGCTGCGCTTGCCACGCGGGTGCTGGTGGCGACGGATGACGAGCGCATCGCGGCGGTGGTGCGGGCTGCTGGGGGCGAGGTCGCCATGACCCGCTCGGACCATGTCTCGGGAACGGATCGGGTCCACGAGGCGGCGGCCGGACTGGACGCCGATGTCGTGGTCAACGTCCAGGGCGACGAGCCCTTCGTCCATCCGGACCTGATCGACAGGCTGGCCGAAGCCGCGCTCGCGTCGGGAGTGGACGTGGCGACCGCAGGGGCCCCCTTGGTGGACGCTGACGCGCCCCCCTCGGTGGTCCGCGCGGCTGTGGACGGGGAGGGGAACGCCATCGCGTTTTCGCGAAGCACGCCTGTCCACGGCCGGGTGCTTCACCACGTGGGCATCTACGCCTACCGGCGTGCCGCCCTGGAGTCCTTCGTGGCGCTCGAGCCGTCGGCTGGTGAGCGCCGTGAGCGGCTCGAGCAGCTGCGCCTGCTGGAGCGCGGTTTTCAGTTCCGCGTGGTGGAGGTTCCGGGGCTCCCGTTGTCGGTGGATACCCCCGAGGATCTCGCCGAAGCCCGTGCCCGCTGGGCTGTGCAGGCCAGCCTATGAGCCGTTACTGAAAACCCCACGGCCGGTCGTCGGCTCGGGTCACGGTGATCTCGGGAGAAGGCGTGCGAAAGAAGTTCATCTTCGTGACGGGAGGCGTCCTCTCGTCGCTGGGCAAGGGTCTTTCCTCCGCAGCCATCGGCGCGCTGCTCGAGGCCAGGGGTATCCGGGTGACCATCATGAAGATGGACCCGTACATCAATGTCGATCCGGGCACCATGAGCCCCTTCCAGCACGGCGAGGTCTTCGTCACCGACGACGGTGCCGAGACCGATCTGGACCTGGGCCACTACCACCGCTTCACCAGCGCTCGATACAGCCAGCGCAACAATTTCACCACCGGCTCGGTCTACAAGGCGGTGATCGAAGAAGAGCGCCGCGGCGGCTACCTGGGGCGCACCGTCCAGGTGATCCCTCACATCACCGACGAGATCAAGCGCCGCATCTGGGCCGGTGCCGAGGACGTGGATCTGGCCATCGTCGAGATCGGCGGCACCGTCGGCGACATCGAGTCGCTGCCCTTCCTCGAGGCCATCCGCCAGTTCCGCACCGACGTGGGTCGCGAGAACGCGCTGGTCATCCACCTCACCCTGGTGCCCTACCTCTCCACCTCCGGCGAGCTCAAGACCAAGCCCACCCAGCACTCGGTCAAGATGCTGCAGCAGGTCGGCATCCAGCCCGACATCCTGCTGTGTCGCTGCGATCGCGAGCTCGGCAAGTCCCTGCGCGAGAAGATCGCGCTGTTCTGCAACGTCGAGCTGGCGTCGGTCATCGCTGCGCCCGACGTCGACAACATCTACCGGCTGCCTGTGGTCTTCCGGGGCCAGGATCTCGACGACCGGATCCTCGAGAAGCTCGGCATCTGGGCCGCAGAGCCCCACCTGGATCGGTGGGAGGCCTTCCTGGAGCGGGCCCAGGCTGCAGAGCGGCCCGTGCGGGTGGCCATGGTCGGCAAGTACGTCGACCTCACCGACTCCTACAAGAGCCTCAACGAGGCGCTCTACCACGGCGCCGTCATCAACGACGCCAGCCTGCAGCTCGACTTCGTCGACTCCGAAGAGCTCAACGCCGACAACGTAGCCGAGCGCCTTGGTGAGGTGGACGCGGTGCTGGTTCCTGGGGGCTTCGGGCTGCGAGGCGCCGAGGGCAAGGTCGCCGCCGTGCGCTATGCCCGCACCCAGGGCGTGCCCTTCCTGGGCATCTGCCTGGGCCTGCAGATGGCGATCATCGAGTACAGCCGGTCTGTGCTGGGCCTCCAGGACGCGCACTCCTCCGAGTTCGAGCCCGCCTCTGCCCATCCGGTCATCGATCTGATGCCGGAGCAGGAAGGCGTCGAGGACATGGGCGGGACCATGCGCCTGGGTGCCTGGGACTGCCGGCTGGTCGAGGGCACGCTGGCGGCGCGCATCTACGGCAAGCTCGACATCAGCGAGCGCCACCGCCATCGCTACGAGGTCAACCCCGACTACGTCGAGCAGCTCGAGGCAGCGGGGCTGGTCATCTCGGGTACCAACCCCAAGCGGGGCCTGGTGGAGATGATCGAGCTGCCAGAGCATCCCTTCTTCCTGGCCACCCAGGCCCATCCCGAGTTCA
>CAZHIK010000593.1:0-6066 GCA_964532635.1 uncultured Enterobacterales bacterium | reverse complement strand
CCGCGCTTCGCCAGCTCGAAGACCTCGCCCTCCGCAGCATCGCCCCCCATCACGGCCCCATGGTGCCCGAGCATCTGGTCCAGACCGTGCTGGGCAACCTCGACGATCTCGAGTGCGGGCTGGCCCTGGTGGGCGATGCCGACAGCTCCGCGCTGCTCCACACCAACCGGCTGCTGCGAGAGATCCTCCACGACCTCGAGCGCGAACAAGGCTTCCACCAGGTCACCAAGGACCTCCTCGAACGCCTCGCCCCCATCCTGCCCGCCCGCGACCTCGAGGTGGTGGTCCAGGGAAACCGTACCCAGGCCGTCAACCTATGCGCGGCCAACGCCTACGTGGCCCAGCCGTACCATCCGGTCGAGCCCGAGCTGGCCTTCCTCACCGCCGGCACCCGGGCCCGCTGGCACGAGCGCCACGGTCCCCGCAGCTTCCAGGTGCGCTACTACGCATCGCCGCTACCCAGCCGGGCGCCCGGGCCCAGCAGCGACGGCTCAGGCCGCGTGCACTACCTGTGGCTCCCCCTCTTCTCTCCCTGCGACGGCAGCCTCGTGGGCCTGGCCCGCTTCGAGCTCACCAAGCCCATCTCCATCACCCGCGAGATCGACGCCCTGCTGGCTCGGATCTCCGGCCCCCTGGCCACTACCGCCGAGCGCGAGGTCATCCACCAGACCCTCAAGCGCGAAGACGATCGATACTACCAACTGGTCATCCGCGATCCCCTCACCACCCTGTACACCCGTCGCTACTTCGACGTGCTGGGCCGTCACCTGCTGCGCCGCAACGCCCGCAACCCCGACGAGGGCTACGCAGTGGTTCTCTTCGACCTCGACCGCACCGGCGAGCTCAACAGCTCCCTGGGAGCCGAACTGGCCGACAAGGTCTTCGAGGCGGTCTCCAGCACACTCAAGAAGCAGACCCGCACCAGCGATGTCGCCGTGCGCTACGGGGGCGACGAGTTCCTGGTCTTCCTCCACGCCAGCGCCCTCGAAGAAGTGCTCATCTACGTCAACCGGATCCGCGACGCCATCGGACGGCTCAGTCTCGACAGCGGCCCCCTCGACGAACCCCTGAGCTTCTGCGCCGGCATCGCCGTACACGTCACCGGCGAATCCCTCGAGGCCCTGGTCCGCCGCGCCGACCGGGCCCTGTACCGCGCCAAGGCCGGTGGCCGCGGCCGCCTGATGGTGGCCGAAAAACCCGTCGCGCGCTGACGGCTACTCCAGATCCACGAACTGCTCGCAGTCGATGGGCTCGTCGACCACGCAGATCTCATCGTCAGGCAGAGGGGTACCCGCCACGCGATCCGCGAGCCACTCGATCTGGTGGGGCAGCGAGTAGACCGCGCCGTCGGTGTGGTCGGCGCCATCGCACTCGATGTAGTCGATGCGGTAGCCGTCGTCGCACAGCCCTGGGATGGAGTCGCGCACGGTGCTGGCCACGACCAGCTCGTCGGCACCACTGACCTGCACCAGCACCGGAGGATCGATGGTGCGGGGGATCACCGTGTCCTCGAGGTCGGCCGTGGCGAGGTAGCAGGCCCAGGGCTCGTAGCCCTCGAGGCTACCAGTGGCGGCCTGCGTGATCAGCGCGGGCTGGAACAGCTCCTCGAGGGTGGAGATGCCCTCGACGGATGGGAAGTCGTTGCAGGACTCCATCATCTCCTGAGGCAGCGCCTCGGCGATGTCGTCCAGCAGCACCTCGCTGAGGTCGTGGCCGGGGGCCTGGTACCAGGAGTGCTGCCCGACGAAGGCGGCCGCCAGGCCACCGCTGGCGTCGATAGGCTGTGCCAGGCCAGCCATGGCGACCGCGGTGAGATCCGTGGGCGGGACCAGGGCCAGTGTGGCCAGGGTGGTGACCTCGGGCAGGTAGTGGGGCTGGTAGCGCTCGGCCCACAGGGCCGCGAAGCCGCCCTCCGAGCCACCCCAGAACACGGTCTTGGACGGATCGTAGCCAGCTCCGGGCTGCTCCTCGTCCATGAAGTTCATGAACGCGCGTACGGCGTCGAGGGTGGCCACGGCGGTGGCCTCGGGCACCATGTAGGGGTGGAGCATCCCCGAGGGCTCACCGAAGCCGTTCATGCCCAGGTAGTCCGGTGCCACCACTGCGTAGCCCATGCTGGCGAAGACCACGGCGAACCCGGACTCCTCGAGGCCACCAGCCGAGGGGGCACAGTCGTCGCTGAAGCCGGAGGTGCCGTGGGGCCAGACCACGATGGGGAACGCGGTGCCGTCTTCGACATCGGGCAGGGTGACCACCATGGTGGCCTCGACCGGCTGACCCTTGTCCTGGGTGACGTAGCGGACCCGCCAGCCCACCACGTCGTAGGGCAGCGGCGAGAACTGGTCGATCCCGTAGGACTCGAGCAGAAAGTCGATGACCGCGGAGCCGATGGTCAGGTCATCCGCGTCGTCGGCGTCCACCACCGCGCCCACCTGATCCAGCGGGACCCAGTCGTATGCCGCCATGTCGCATCCTCCGGTGGGGATGTCGGGGACCGCGGGGGTGACCGCGGTGTCGTCGGCGGTGTCACCTTTGGGGTCGCAGGCGGTGGCGAGGATGAGGGCGAGCAGGATGGGGCCATGCGTGGTCTTCACGGTGCGTTCCTCCGGGTAGGGCGCTCTGATAACGCGGTCAGCGCCGAACTCCCCGGTCCTACTCCTCCTCGAGGCATCCCATCCCCGGCGTGTCCAGCCGTTGAGGGCGGGGCTCGTCCAGGGCCACCCGGTGGATCAGCTCATCCACGCAGACCAGGGTGAGTCGGTTGTCCTGGCGGGGATAGCGCTCCAGGGCCTGGGCGTGGTCGTCGGTGCGGGCCAGGAAGTGCAGCAGCCGGTCGGGATCGGGATCGGCGGCCCAGGTGCCGTAGCCCAACCAGTCCAGGTAGCGGGCGTTGAGCTCCTGCTCGAACTGGTGCTCGAGGGGCACGGCGAAGAAGGGCACACCGATGTGCACAGCCTCGGACATCAAGGAAAAGCCGCCCCCCGCCACCACGGCGCGGGCGCTGCGCAGGTCGTCGATGAAGCCGGTGTTGGAGAAGGGCCGCAGCTCGAGGTTGCCCTCGCTGCCCTCGCGCCCGGCACCGTAGACCCGGAAGCGGTAGGGCAGCTGGCGCAGCACCGGCAGCCAGGCCTCGAGGGCCGCGGGGGCCTGGTAGACCAGCACGTGCTCGCCAGGCTCGCGGCGGGCGGCAACGATCTCGGGGCGCAGGATGGGAGGCACCAGGGTGGTGCGGGGCTTACGCACCGGCGGGAAGAAGAAGCTGGTGACCAGGTAGTGGTAGGCCCCCGGGAGCTTGACCTTGACCGCCAGCTTGGCCAGCTGGAAGTCGGCGTCGTCGCTCAGCTCACCAGGGTGCTGGCAGCGGTTGATGATCTGCATGTTGTCGATGCTGACCACCGGCAGGAAGCGGTTGCGGGCGTACAGGTAGGCCCAGGACTCGAAGTCCGAGATCACCAACTCCGGAGCGGGACCGGCCTCGGCGACATCAGCGTAGGCCTCGAGGTTGTGCAACAGCTTGCGCGGGGCGTGCTCGAGGTTCTCCAGCACGGTCTCCTCGAGGTCCACCTCCATCCCATCGATGGCCAGCTCGAGCCCCCGAATCTCGTGCAGGTCGAAGCGTTCGTGCGCCCCGAACCGCCGGGCCAGGAAACCGCTGGCGCGGCCCGAGACCACGACCCGGACCTCGTGCCCCACATCGAGCAGGTGCTGGATGATCACCGCGGACCGGGTGGCGTGGCCCATGCCTTCGCCGACGACGCCGTAGAGGATGTGCATGGTTGGCTCCTGGATACACGCTGGCCCTATCCCGGACGGTCCTGACGGCTCCTGTCTCTTGACAGTCCGTAATTGGGGATGTAGACAAAACGAACAGAGTGCGCGGTCTCGCATCCTACCTGGATAGCAACCCTGAAACCTGCGTAATCATAATTCCTACACCTGGGGGGGGGAGCATGAAGGAGCGCGGGGTCCCATACCGGAAAAGCCACGATGCATCCCAGCGCGTGGACGATCTCGAGCGACTCCTGCTGGCCCGGCGGCGGCTCACGCGGCTGATCATGCGCGAGAAGTCACCCTCGCGCCTGCTGGAGCGCACCTGCGCCGCCCTGTGCGAGGCCATGGACTGGCCCGGGGCCTGGGGCGTCCATGTGGACGAGTCCGGCCACATCACCCACCGCTGCTGGGCGGGCAGCGGGGTCGGCGATGCCCAGATCCAGGCCCACAGGAAGGGGGAAGAGCCGCTGCCATGCCTGCAGCAGGCCCTAGGTACGACGGGTATCCACTACAGACAGGGCCGGGAGCCTGGCTGCACCCGCTGCCCGGTGGCAGGGCTCAGCGACAACCACGGCGTGGTCCGGGTCCGCCTGGAGCACGACGGGCAGGTGCTGGGCGCGCTGGTGCTTCGGACCCCACGCCCCATCGCCCCGGACCCCGTGCTGCGTGCGTTCATCGAGGACCTCTGCGCAGACCTGGCCCTGGCCCTGCACGGCATCCGCATCGAGCGCGAAAGACGGGAGAGCGAGGCCCGCTTCCGCACCGTGACCGACATCGCCCAGGACGCGATGATCATGATGGGCCCCGACGGCTGCGTCACCCTGTGGAACCCGGCGGCCGAGCTCATGTTCGGCTACAGCGAGGCCGAAGCCCGGGGTCAGCACATCCACCGCCTGCTGGCCCCTGTGCGCTACCACGAGGCCTACTACGCCGCGTTTCCCGGGTTCCAACGCAGCGGCCGTGGTGCGGCGGTCGGGCGCACCCTCCAGCTCGACGCCTTGCGGAAGAATGGCCAGGAGTTCCCCGTGGAGCTGTCCCTGTCGGCCTTCGAGTCGGCCCGAGGCTGGCAGGCCGTCGCCATCGTGCGAGACATCACCGAGCGGCGCCAGCTCCACGACCAGCTTGCCCAGCGAGACCGCCTGGCCAGCGTCGGGATGCTGGCTGCGGGCGTCGCCCACGAGATCAACAATCCCCTGAGCTTCATCCTGTACAACCTGGAGTCCCTGAGTGAGGAGCTGGGCTTCCCACCCTCGCCCGCCCACCTCGGGGAGCTGCGGGAGCTGGTCGAGGACGCCCACGAGGGGGCCGAGCGCATCCGGGCCATCGCGCGGGACCTCAAGACCTTCTCGAGGGTCGAGCAGGGGGCACGAGAGCTGCTCGACCTCGCCCAGCCCCTGGACGCGGCGGCCAACATGGCGCACAACGAGGTCAAGCACCGAGCCCGGCTCCACCGCCGCTACCAGCCCATCGGGCCGGTGCTCGGCAACGAAGGCGCCCTGGCCCAGGTGTTCCTCAACCTGCTGGTCAACGCCGCCCAAGCCATCCCGGAGGGCAACGCCAGCGCACACACCATCACACTCTGCGTGCACCAACACGACGGCGAGGTGCTGGCCACCATCGAGGACACTGGCTCCGGGATCACCCCGGAACGCATGGGCACCATCTTCGACCCCTTCCACACCACCAAAGAGAGCGGCCAGGGCTCGGGGCTGGGGCTGGCCATCTGCCAGCGCATCGTCCGGGAGCACGGGGGCCGCATCACGGTCTGCAGCACCCCGGGACAGGGCAGCAGCTTCACGGTCCACCTGCCACTGCAGGCCGAGGATCTCGATCCAGAGCTCTCCACCCAGGAGATCGAGACCTCTCTGGCCCAGATCGACGCAGGCCGTGTGCTGGTGGTGGATGACGAGCCTCTCATCAGGCGCAGCATCCAGCGCATCCTGGCCCGCGAGCACACCGTAGTCACCTGCGACTCCGGGCTGGCTGCGAGCCGCGTCCTGGCCAACGATCCCAACTTCGACGCCGTGCTCTGCGATCTGATGATGCCAAAGATGACCGGTATGGACCTGCACGCCTGGATGCAGCAGCACACACCCTGGCTGGCCCCGCGGGTGATCTTCATGACCGGCGGCGCCTTCACCCCCCGCGCCCAGGCCTTCCTCGACAGCTTCCCCGGCCGCAAGCTGTCCAAGCCCATCTCCGCTGGACGCCTCCGCGGCATGATCGGGGAGCTGATGTCGCTCTAGTTTTTCGACGCAGGGAAAGTGACCGGGTCGAATGTATCGCTCCGCGCGC
>CAZHIK010000592.1:0-6072 GCA_964532635.1 uncultured Enterobacterales bacterium | reverse complement strand
ACATCGGGTTTGGTAGCTCACGAAGCCGGTCAGAATCCCTGTGGAAGGGCACTAGGGCCCGCTAGCCACCCGCGCAGCCTTCGCGCTCGACACAGGTGGAGCAGGCGCTGTCGGGCAGCTCACAGGCCTCGGCCCCGCAGCCTCTGCTGCCTTCGACCCCCGGCTGGTCGGGATCCTGGCTGGCGATGAGCTTCTGGACGACGATCCACAGACCACAGGCGATGCCCAGGCCCAGCACAGCCAGGACGTGGGTGAGCATGGTGGCCTAGGCCCCCGAGAACAGCCCCGCGAAGCCCATGAAGGCCAGGGACAGCAGGCCGGCGATGATCAGGTTCATGGCCGTGCCACGCATGAGCGCCGGGATGTCCGACAGCTCGGCCTCTTCCCGCAAGCCGGCCATCAGCACCAGGGCCAGGGTGACGCCGGCACCGGCACCCAGCGCGTAGACCATGCCCTGTGCCAGGCCGTAGCCCTTGTTGGTCATGAAGATGGCCAGGCCCAGGATGGCGCAGTTGGTGGTGATGAGCGGCAGGAAGATGCCCAGGGCCCGGAACAGCTCGGGACTGATCTTCTTGATCACCATCTCCACGAACTGCACGGTGCTGGCGATCACGAGGATGTAGCTGATGATCTTGAGGTAGGGCGCGTAGATGAGCACGTAGGTGTTCAGCGCCCAGGCGCAGAACGCCGTGATGATCATGACGAAGATGTTGGCCAGACCCAGCCGGAAGGCGGTGGTCACCCGGCCGGAGACACCGAAGAAGGGGCAGAGCCCGAGGAAGTAGCTCAGGGTGAAGTTGTTGATCACCAGGGCGCCGACGAAGATGTAGGTGAAGCTCTCCATCAGGCACCCCCTTCAGCGGCGGCGCGGGCGCGGGCGCGTCGATCCCGGGCTCGCTGCTCGAGCCAGGAGAAGAAGAACAGGATCAGCCCCAGCATGATGAAGCCACCCGGCGGCAGGATCATGACCACCCAGGGCTCGAAGTTGGGGCCAAACAGGGAGATGTCGAACAGCGAGCCGGAGCCGAGGATCTCCCGCACGCCGCCCAGGCACAGCAGCGCGAAGGCGAAGCCCGCGGACATGCCCAGGGCGTCGGCCACGGCCATCTTGACGGTGTTGCGGGAGGCGAAGGCCTCCTGACGGCCCAGGATCAGGCAGTTGACCACGATCAGCGCGATGAAGGCGCCGAGGTCACGGTGCACCACGGGCACCGCCGCCTCGAGCACATAGTCGATGACCGTGACGAAGGTGGCGATGATGACGATGTAGGTGGAGATCCGGACCTGCTTGGGGATGTAGTTGCGCAGCAGGGAGACCAGGAAGCTCGAGCCCACCAGCACGAAGAGGGTGGCGGCACCCATGGCCAGGGCGTTCTTGGCGGTGTTGGTGACCGCCAGCATGGGGCACATGCCGAGCACCTGGACGAAGACGGGGTTCTCCTTCCACAGGCCCTTGGCGAACTCGGCGTAGGCCCGCGCGGAGCTGTTGAGGTCGCTCATGGGGTGACCTCCTCGGCGGGCCGAGGTTCAGGGGCCGGGGCCTCGGGACTCGGTGCGGGGGGCTCGGGTTCCGGAGCAGGTGCCTCGGGGCTCGTCGCGGGGGCCTCCGCGGTCTGGGCCCAAGGATCGCCCTCGGGCAGCCGGGGGAGCCACTCGGCATTGCCGGCGTTGATGATCTTGACCACGGCCTTGGAGCTGATGGTGGCGCCGGTGATGCAGTCCACCTCGTTGTTCGCCGCTTTGGTGCCACTGGCCACGGGCACGATCTCTGGCTCGATGGCCAGGGCGTCGAAGTTGGCTACGAAGGAGGCGTCCTTGAAGATCTTGTCACCCAGGCCCGGGGTCTCCTTGGACGCCAGGATCTCCATGCCCACCACCAGCTCTCGCGCTGGGTCGTAGCCGTAGATGAGCTCGATGACGTCCTGGAAGCCGGAGCCCTGCCAGCGGATGGCGTAGCCGGTGAGCGCCCCCGCGTCGTCGCGGCCCACGAACACCGAGGGGGGCTCCTCTTCGGTACCATCCGCCAGCCCCAGGGCGCCTTCGCGCATCACGAGCGGCTCCATGGCGGTGGTGCCCGGCAGCACCTGGAACACCGCACGCTCGAGGGCCGCAGCCTTGTTGGCATCGATGATGGGCTTGGTGATCTCGTAGACCCCTACCAGCAGCAAGCCGGAGGCCAGACCCGCCACCGTCAGTGTGCCGATCATGCGGGCGCTGGAGGCTTCGCCGCTCATGGCGCGTCCTCCTGCTGGGCCTTCTTGCCGCGCCCGAAGGGGGTGGGCTGGAAGCCGCGGTTGATGAGCGGGGTGGCAGCGTTCATGAGCAGGATCGCGTACATGACGCCCTCGGGCAGGCCGCCCCAGAGGCGGATGAGCACCACCAGCAAGCCGATGCCCGCAGCGTAGATCCAGGTGCCGATGGGCGCCATGGGCGAGGTGACGGGATCCGTGGCCATGAAGATGGCCCCCAGCATCAGGCCACCGGAGCCCAGCATGAACCAAGGCGCGGGGTAGACGTCGGGCTTCACGGCCCAGACGATGCCCGCGAAGACGGCCGCGGCCAGCAGGATGCCCGCAGGGATGCGCCAGTCGAAGGCCCGCTTGTGCAGCAGGTAGGCACCCCCCAGCAGGATCAGCAGGGCCGAGGTCTCACCCAGGGAGCCCGGGGTATCGCCGATCACAAGGTTCCAAAGGGGGGTGTCGAGGCCCTGGAACTTCATCAGCCCCAGAGGGGTGGCGGTGGTGACGGCGTCCACCGGCGCCTTCATGAACGGCACGGCCAGGTTGCTGGCGTACACGGCCAGCTCCCGGCTGCCCTGGGGGGACCAGGTGGTGATGGCGGTGGGGAAGGCCGCCTGCAGGAAGGCCCGGCCCACCAGCGCGGGGTTGAAGAGGTTGTGGCCCAGGCCGCCCCAGACCACCTTGCCCAGGCCGATGGCGGCCACACCGCCCAGGAAGGCCATCCAGATGGGGAAGCTGGGGGGCAGGGTGAGACCCAGCAACAGGCCGGTGAGCAGTGCGCTCCAGTCACGCAGCGAGGCCATGCGCTCGCCCCGGGGGGCGAAGAAGGCCTCGGTGGCCACACAGCCAGCCACAGCGCCACCGATGACCAACACCGCGGCCACGCCGAAGTAGAAGACAGCGGCGAGCGTGATGGGCACGAGTGCCAACACCACGTCGCGCATGATGGAGGGGGTGTCGGCCGCCCCCCGATCGTGGGGCGAGGTGCGCAGCACCAGCCGGGCGTCGCGAGCGGACATCAGGCGCCTCCTCGCTGCTTCTCGAGCGTCGCCGCGCGGCGGAGCTGAGCCTTGGCCACCCGGAACTGCTGCACCAGCGGGATGCGCGAGGGGCAGGTGAAGCTGCACGCACCGCACTCCATGCAGTCCATCAGGTGGTGATCCGCCATGCTCTCCCAGCGCTCCTTGCGCGCCAGGCGACCCAGGATGGAGGGGTTGAGGAAGCAGGCGCAGGCCTCGAGGCACCGGCCGCAGCGGATGCACGCCAGCTCCTCGACCTGGTCCAGGTCGCGTTCCCGGAACACCAGCACGCCGCTGGTGCCCTTGACCACGGGTACGTCCAAGCTGGCCAGGGGCTGGCCCATCATGGGTCCACCCATGACCACGAGGCGGGCGTCGGATTCCACACCACCGCAGGCGTCCAGCAGGGCCCACACCGGGGTGCCGATGGGAACCATCAGGTTGGCGGGCCGGCTCACACCAGGACCCGAGACGGTGACCACCCGCTCGATGAGGGGCTTCCCGAGGCGGAACCAGTCGTCCACCGCGGCCATGGTGCCCACGTTGTTGACCACCACTCCCACGTGTAGAGGCAGCTTGCCACCGGGCACCCGCACTCCGGTGAGGGCCTGGATGAGCATCTTCTCGGCGCCCTGGGGGTACTTGACCTTGCAGGGCACCACCTCGATGAGGGGCCCGCTGCCCGCGACCCGCACCGCACCGCGCAGCGCCTCCACCGCGTCGAGCTTGTTCGCTTCCACCCCGATGATCACCCGGTCCACACCCATGGCGGTGGCCACGATGGAGGTGCCCCGGACCACAGCACGGGGCCGCTCGAGCATCAGGCGATGGTCACAGGTGAGCCAGGGCTCGCACTCCGCCCCGTTGATCACCAAGGTGTGGATGCGACGGCCATCCGGCACCCGGTACTTGACGTGGGTGGGGAAGGCCGCGCCGCCCAGGCCGACGATGCCGGCATCGCGCACACCGTCGAAGACGGCGTCCAGGTCGAGCTCGACGGGGGCTTCAGGTCCGAGCGCCAGCTGCTGGGCATCGAAGCTGTCGGCCACGATCTCGATGGCGGCGCCCATGACGCCACTGGGCAGGCGCCGGGGGCCGATGCTCCCGACCCGTCCGCGCACTGGGGCGTGCAGGCTGGTGGAGACGTAGCCCCCGGGTTCCGCGACGCGCTGGCCGCGCTCCACGTGCTGGCCCTCCTCGACCACTGCGCGGGAGGGAGCGCCGAGGTGCTGGCTCAGGGGGAGGATGTAGCGCTCCACGAAGCGCATACGCTGCACCGTGAGCGCCCGCGTGGGCTCCTTGTGCTCCCGGGGGTGGACCCCGTGGTGGAAGCTGGCCAGGCCGCTGCCCATGATCCGCTAGCCCTCCGCTCCGCTCTCGGTTTCGGTGCTGGCACCCACACCCGCCAGCTGCAACAGGCTGGCGCGTACCCGCTCGGCCAGCTCGGCCTCCACAGCGCTGCGCACCGCGTCGAGCTCGGCGGCGTGCTTCGCCTCGAGCGCCGCGATCTCGGCCGCGTGGCACGCCGCCAGCTCACTCTCGAGCTGCTCCCGCACCACAGCGGTGAAGGGCGTGACCACACCGGAGAGCTCCTGGAGGGTACGCCAGGTGCGCAGGCGCCCCTCGGCCACCGCCGCCAGCACCGACGAGACCGCGCAGCGCAGCGGGGGCTCCACCCTGGGATCCACCACGAAGGGGGTGCGACCGTGGCGGGTATGCAGTGGTAGCTCCAGCCACTCGAGGAAGGGGGTTGGCTCGGGGGCGTCGGGGGCCAAGGCAGGAAGGTGCTCGGTGAAGCGCTCTTCGGTGAGCATCCAGTGGGCGGGTGACAGGGCGGCGCCCTGATCGTCCCGAGCCCACTCACCATCGATGTCGGGGTTGCCATCGAGCTTCAGGCAGCTGCCGAAGACCCCTTCGTCGGTGGGATCGTAGCGGAACAGCGGGAAAGCCCGACTGGACACCGCCAGCTGGCACTGCTCCAGCAACTGCTCGACGGGGAAGCCGTGGCGCCCAGGACTGGGGGCGTGGATGCGCACCAGCGCCGGACCAGTGTGGGCCATGGCTCGAGTGAGGCCGTCGAAGAGCTGCTGGGGGAAGGCCAGGGAGCACTGGGTGACCAGGGCGCGACGACGCCCGAGGGCCAGCAGCCCCACCTCGCCCAGGGTACCACTCCAGCCGCACCCGATCTCGTCGGCCACCACGTCGGCCCGGCCGCTGGCCAAGCCCAGGCCATTGCTGGCGAGCACCAGGATCTTGACCGGGAGCTCCAGGTCGAGGACGGTGGCCAGGGTGCTGAGGTTGCGGCCTGTGAGGGAGTCTTCGTGGCCGATGACCACCACCGGCGGCACCAGGCGGCGCTCATCACGGGTGAGATCCCTCCAGGTGATCCCAGCCAGGGCCTGCTTCTCGCGGCTGTACTCGCCGGGGCTGTCCAGAGCCACGCGGGCCTCGCGCACCAGGCGGATGTCGTCTTGCACGGCGCGAAGCTGGCCCTCGATCAGGCCGCGGGCGATGTGGATGCCCTCTCCAGCTCCGGCGACGACCACGGGCACGTGGAAGGGGTTGTCGGGGAATGCCCCCGCCCATGCAGCCACCGGCCCCGACTCCAACCGGCACCCCGCGCAACTCCAAGAGCTAGAAGGGCATGATTGGCCTGGTAACGTGCGTGAGCTTCGCCACGCTATTCATCGGGCTTTTATTATGAGTGACCCTAAAGGCACAGCTATTACCTTGCCTGAATCATTAGAGTCTCCGTTCTCTAAAGTGAATAAAGAGAGCCAAGCAAATCAAGTTGTTGCAGGGCAAACTATTGA
>CAZHIK010000591.1:0-6074 GCA_964532635.1 uncultured Enterobacterales bacterium | reverse complement strand
CCGCGCTGATGCCGATGGCGATGGGCAGGTCCATGTGGGCTCGGCGCGCGCGCAGGGCGCCGAAGGCGCCCTTCAGGAAGCTCCGCCCCGGGCCGAGCACGATGACGAAGGTCAGCGCCATGGAGGCCCAGCGGAACAGCGCGCGGTGCTGGGGCTCGATGCCGGCGAAGTCGCCGCTGTACAGGGCGAAGGCGAACAGCATCACGTTGCCGGCCAGGGCCCCGGCGATGCCGATGCGCAGCAGGTGGCGCCGGTCTTCGGCCCGGCGCCGATCCCGCTGGCTGGCCTCGGTGGTGGGGCGCGGTGGATAGCCCAGGGAGTCCAGGGTGCGCGCCAGCTCGGACAGCTGGACGGATCGGGGATCCCAGCTGAGGTGCACCACACCGCGCCGGAGCTCGAGGCGAGCCTCCTGACAGCCGGGCCGCAGGAACGGGAGGCGCTCTACCAGCCAGACACAGGCCGCGCAGTGCACGTCGCTGAGGTACAGCTCGGTGCGCAGCAGGCCACCCGGCAGCCCCTGCACGTGCAGCTGGTGGAAGCTGGGATCGTCCAGCTCGGCGTAGCTGCGGTCCGTGGGCCTGGCTGGGCCGCCGGAGGTCTCGTCCTTCAGTGCGTAGTAGCGCTCGAGGCCACAGGCGGCGATGGCGCCGGCCACGGTCTCGCAGCCCTGACAGCAGGTTGACGGCTCACCCTCGGCATGGACCCGATCCGCAGGCACGGGCAGCCCGCAGTGGGCGCAAGCGATGGGCCCGGGCGTGCTCACTGTTCGACCCTAGTGCTCGCAAGGGCAGGGCGCCGAGGCGTCCGGCACGCTGACGGTGGGCTGCTCGGGCTGCATGGCGGGCATGGTGATGCGCCCGGCCAGGGCGGTGACGCCGACCACCATGAGCAGCACGGCGGTGGCGGAGGGCAGGTGGCGCTGCAGGCGTCCCGCCACGAGTTGGGCGCCGAGGCCGATCCCGAGCAACGCCGGTACGGTGCCGAGCCAGAAGGCCGCCATCACCGCCGCGCCGGCCGCAGGGGAGCCTGCACCCGCTGCGGCGATGACGAAGGCGTAGAGCCAACCGCAGGGAAGCACCGCGCTCACAGAACCCACCAGCAGGGCGCGGCGCAGGGGGGACTGGCGGGTCGCGAGCTGCAGGCCCGCCTGCACCCAGCGCTGGATCCGACCGCCGGTGACGCGCTGCTCGGCGCGCCGCAGCCAGCGAAGCTCCACACCGCGGGCTCGGGCCAGGGCCACCAAGCCGAAGAGCACCATGCCCGCACCGGCCACCACCGCCGCGAGTCGGCTGACACCCAGCACTCCGCCGCCGAGGTCCACGGCGGCGCCCAGGGCTCCGCTGGTGGCCCCCAGCAGGACGTAGGCCAGCCCTCGGGAGCCGTGGTAGGCGACGTGGGCTACGGCGCGACGTCCGGAAGGAGCGCTGCCGGCAGCGAAGGCCACCAGGCCTCCGCACATGCCAACGCAGTGCAGGGAGCCCACCAGGCTCGCCACGAGCACGGCGGAGAGCACGGCGGTCACGACGCGTCCTCGGGCTCGGGCTCGGTGCCCAGGGGCAGCCAGGTCTTGTCTCGCCAGACAAAGCTGTGGTCCCCCTGCTGCAGGTGCAGCTCGAGCTGCCACCAGCCCGTTCGCTGCCCAGCGACGGAGATCGGCAGCGTGCCGTGCTCGTCCACATGGGCGGTGTCCGCGTGCAGCGCGTTGGGGGTCGCGTTGTGGTGGGCGCGGTAGGTGCCGTGGGCGGTACCGTCGAAGTTTCCGAGCTGCAGGGTCAGGTCCATGCCCCCGTTCGCCAGCTGGCTGTCCACGACCTCCACGGTCCAGCCCAGGGCCTCGCTCGAGGCCAGGTCGGCGGCGTGCTCGTCCCAGGCGTCGGCCTTGGCGTCGTAGTCGGGCACCACGGCGTGGCTGTCGTCCCCCAGCGCGAAGAACAGGGTGGTCCCCTGTACCAGCACGGTGGTGCCGATGAACACGAAAATCAGCCCGGGCCAGGGGAAGAAGCGCTTCACTGCGCACCCCACGGGCCCAGGAGCCGGAGCTCCAGGGTGTGCTCGAAGTCGACGCCGTCGGAGACGACGATCTCCACGGGTAGCTCACCCTTGGTGAAGCTCTCCGGTGGGACCTCGACGAAGATGGTGGTGGCCTCCAGCTCGCCCGGCTGCACCGGGACGGGCGTGGAGGGCGAGACGAGCTGGCCGGCGGCGAGCGCTGGGATCTCGATGGTGTAGCTGCGCAGCTCGTCGCTGCGGTTCTCGATCTTCACCCGCGCCCGGGTGGAGATGAGCCCACTGTCGAGCCGACTGTAGGGGACGTGCTGGACACGCAGGGCCACTACATCGGCGGAGCTGCGGGAGATCAGCAGGAACAACAACGCGCCCCAGACCGCGCCGATCACTGCGATGTACAGGAACAGGCGGGGGCGGACGAGCTTCCACGGCTCCCCGGCCAGCTGCGCCTGGGATGTGTAGCGAACCAGGCCTGGAGGCCGCTTGGCCTTGGCCATCACGCGACCGCAGGCGTCCACACAGGAGGCGCAGGTGATGCACTCCATCTGCAAGCCGTCGCGGATGTCGATGCCCATGGGGCAGGAGCGGTGGCAGGCGCCGCAGTCCAGGCAGTCGCCCTTGTCCGGGCCGCGCTTGCCCCGGGGCTCACCGCGGGCTTCGTCGTAGGCCACGATGAGGGTGCTCCTGTCCAGCATGGCGGACTGGATCCGGCCGTAGGGACAGGCCAGGTGGCACATCTGCTCGCGAAAGTAGAGGAAGTCGAACATCATGGCGCCGGTCACGACGGCCACGATGGCGAAGGCCGCGGGGTTGTCCGCGGGGGAGCCGAAGACCCAGCCTCCCAGCTGGTCCCAGCCCACGAACCAGGCCAGGAACGAGTTGGCGAGGACCAGGCTGAAGCCGCCGTATCCGAGCAGCCGGAGCAGCTGCACAGGGGCGGGCAGAGGATCGGTCAGCTTGCGGCCGAAGAAGCGCTTCGACAGGCGCTCGGACCAGCGGTCGAGGGGGCGGAACAGGAAGTCCAGGTAGACGTTCTGGGGGCAACCCCAGCCGCACCAGGCTCGGCCCAGGGTGGCGGTGAGCAGGAACCAGGACAGGAACGAGCCCAGCAGGAACAGAGCCAGCAGCAGGGTGTCCTTGGGCAGGAAGGTCTGTCCGAAGAAGGTGAACTGCCGCCGCACGACGTCGAACAGGAACAGCGGCTCGCCGCCGATCCGTATCCAGGGGATGCCCACGAACACGACCATGAGCACGTACGCCAGGATCCGGCGCCACTTGCGATAGGGCCCCTCGACCGGGCGCGGGCGGATCCAGCGGCGGCTGCCGTCGTGCTCGAGGGTGGTGAGGACTCGCTCAGGAGGGGCCTCGGGGGACTCGAGATCCGCAACTTCTGGCTCGTCGTCACTCATGGCTCTGGCCTCCACTGCGCTGGAGGTTGGGGTGGGCATCGCAAAGACTCTATACCCTAGCCCTCGGCGGCAGGAGCCTCCTGCTCGCTGGTGCTGTGGGCGTCCTCACCATCACCGGCGGGGGTGTCGTCGGCGGGCGGGGTCTCGCCGTCGTCGTCGGCTTCGGCAGGGGCTTCCTCGACGGCCTCGGCGACCCAGACATCGACCGGATCGCCCTCGGTTTCCTTTGGATCGGGGGGACGGGTGCCCCGCAGGGTGCCGAGGTAGGCGGTGAGCAGGAGCACTTGAGCCGGACGGAGCCGCTCGCCCCAGGCCGGCATGCCTTCCTTGGAGGCGCCGTCGCGGATCACGGCCATGACCTCGGTGGGGGAGGTGGCGTGGATCCAGTAGCCGTCCGTGAGGTTGGGCCCCACATTGCCGCCAGCGTCGTCGCGGTGGCAGTTGGCACAGTTGGTCTTGAAGACGCCACCCATGGCGCCAGCCTTCTCCCCGTCGGCCACCAGCTCCAGGATGGTCGCGTCGTCGACCGAGTCGGGATCGATGCCCTCGAGCAGCTTCTCGAGGTGGGCAGCGACGGCCTCGTCGTACTGGTCGTAGACCGAGGGGCCGATGCCGACGTGGTAGTAGAGGATGTACCAGGCGGCGAACACCGCCGTGGCGGCGAAGGTCCAGGTCCACCACGCGGGCAGCGGGTTGTCGTACTCCTGGATGCCGTCGTAGCTGTGGGCCATCAGGCGGTCCTGTCGGACCTGCTCGGCCTTGGACTCGGCCGGCTCCTGCTGCTGCTCGGAGGGGCGCTGCTCGTCAGCCATGGGAGACCTCGCTGCGGTTGGTCTGGGCGGTGGTGCCGTCGTCGAGGGGGATGCGGGCGTTGTTGGTCCAGCTGGCCCGGCTCCAGGTCAGGAAGACCCAGACCAGCACGGAGAGGAAGAGCACGAGGAAGAACAGCAGGCCTCCCTCGGGGAGCCACTCGATCCAGGGAGGGGCGCTCATTCGGCCACCTCCTCAGGCTGGGCGTCCGCTGTGGGCTCTTCGTCGCGGGCGGGGGTCAACCCCGCCCCTACATCAGGCTCGTCGGGCTTGGCGAAGATGTCGGTGCCCAGGCGCTGCAGGTAGGCCACCAGGGCCACGACCTTCTTGTCCTGCATGTCCGGTGGGCCGTCCTGGTCCAGCACCTCGGCGGCGATCTCGGCGGCCTGGGCCCGGGCGTGGGCCGGCGCGTCGGCGATCTCCTGGTCGGTGTAGGGCGTGCCCAGGGCCTTGTTGGCGCGCATGGCGGGCTGGGTGGCGTCGAAGTCCAGCTCCTGCTCCAGCAGCCACGGGTAGGTGGGCATGATGGACTTGGAGGAGGTGGAGGTGGGATCGTTCAGGTGCAGCACGTGCCAGTTGTAGGAGTATCGGCCTCCCACGCGGTGCAGATCCGGTCCGATGCGGCGGGAGCCCCACTGGAAGGGATGGTCGTAGACGAACTCGCCGCCCTTGGAGTACTCACCGTAGCGCTCGGTCTCGGAGTGCAGGGGCCGCACCATCTGCGAGTGGCAGTTGTAGCAGCCCTCGGCGACGTAGATGTCGCGACCCAGCAGCTCGAGGGGGGAGTAGGGCTTCACCGTCTCGATGGTCTTGACGTTGGACTTGATGACGAAGGTGGGCACGATCTCCGCCAGGGAGGCCACCACCACGGAGATGGTCACCCAGATGGTGAAGCGCAGGGGCAGGCGCTCCCAGCGACGGTGCCACTTGGCCTGCAGCCAGACATCGAGCTTGTGGGCGAAGTCGGCGACGCCGTCGAGGCGCGACGTGGCGTCGGTGCTCTCGGTGTAGGTGGGCGACAGGGGAGGGGCCTCGGCCACGGACTCGGCGTAGGCCTTGGGCCGCATGGTCCAGGTCATCAGGATGTTGACCAGGCCCAGCACCATGCCCACCAGGAACATGGTGCCGCCCAGCACGCGCAGCCAGTACATCGGGAGGATGGTGACCATCGTCTCGATGAAGTCGGGGTAGGCCAGGGCGCCCTGGTCGTCGAAGGCGCGCCACATCAGCCCCTGGGCCAGGCCTGCGGCGTAGATGGGCACGATGTACAGCAGCATACCCACGGTGCCCAGCCAGAAGTGGGTGTTCACGAACCTGGGCACCCACAAGCGGGCCTGTAACAGGCGCGGGGCGAGCCAATACATCATGCCGAAGGACATGAAGGCCACCCAGCCCAGGGCGCCGGAGTGCACGTGGGCGATGGTCCAGTCGGTGTAGTGGGACAGGGCGTTGACACCCTTGATGGACAGCAGCGGACCCTCGAAGGTGGACATACCGTAGAAGGTGATGCCCACGACGAAGAACTTGAGGATCGGGTCCTGTGCCACGCGATTCCAGGCGCCGCGCAGGGTGAGCAGGCCGTTGAGCATTCCGCCCCAGGACGGCATCCACAGCATCACCGAGAAGAGCATCCCCAGGGTGGAGGCCCACTCGGGCAGGGCGGTGTAGTGCAGGTGGTGGGGGCCGGCCCAGATGTAGATGAAGACCAGCGACCAGAAGTGGATGATGGACAGCTTGTAGGAGAAGACCGGGCGGTCCGCCGCCTTGGGCAGGAAGTAGTACATCAGGCCCAAAAACGGGGTGGTCAGGAAGAACGCCACCGCGTTGTGGCCGTACCACCACTGCATG
>CAZHIK010000590.1:0-6092 GCA_964532635.1 uncultured Enterobacterales bacterium | reverse complement strand
ACAGCTGCCGGATCGATCCGGGATCATCGTCGGACACGCTGGGCCCTTGCGCGTCCTGCTGGGGCTCGCGCGCGGCCTGCCCATCGACGGGATCGGCACCCAGCGCATCCCCAACGCCCGCCCTGTGACGATCGAGCTACCTCCCGGAGGCTGGACCGCCCTGGCCGCGGCCCTCACTCGCCGCTGACCGACTCCTGCGGCTGCTCCGCTCGCTCCTGCTCGGGTGCAGGCATGGACACACCCACCGCCACCGAGGCGGTGGCCGCCTGGCTCGCCCCCTGCAGGCTGGCCGCGAGGGCCTCGCCCTCCATGCCTTGGGTGATCAAGCCCGGTAGCCGGAGGGCCAGATCGGGCATGACGACACCCGCCTCGAGCTGTGCCGCCACCACCTCGAGGGCGCCGACCAGCGCGCCGAGGGAGACCCCGGACCCAAGGGCGGTCTCGAGCAGGGCTCGCAGCTCGCTCTCGCTGACGTCGCTCTCCCGCATTTGATCCGCGAGTATGGGCAGCCGACTGGCGGCCACCGGCGAGGGAACCTCGGGCGCCTCGGCTTCGACGGCGGGTTCCTCAGCGAGCGCGAGGCCGGAGAGGAGGAGGAACGATGCGATGCTGGCGATCATGGCGCGCTCCCAGTGGGGGGCTCGGAGGGGGTCTCAGCGACGGGGCAGGGGCTGGGCTCCCACTTCATGGGGGGCTGGTAGCCCGGCACGTTGTCACCCTCCACCGGCGCCCAGCTGCCCTCGGGGGCCTCGAAGCAACCGTAGGGTACGTCGCGGGGGACGGTGCCCTCGGTGGGGTAGAAGCGGTAGTGCCACCACTCCTTGGAGTAGTTCTTGTAGCCCTGGGCCTTCATGGCGTTGACCAGGGTCATGCGGTTCTCCAACACCTGGCCCTCGGCGTTGCGCGTGTGGGCCCGCTCATCCAGGGTGTCGAAGGGACAGCCCATGTCCAGGATCTCGCCGGTGGCCAGAGCGTAGAGGGTCAGGTCCACGGTGTGGCCGTGGTTGTGGCCCGAGCGCCGGGCGATGTAGCCGTTGAGCAGGTGGGTCTGCTCGGTGCGCTCGGCCCAGGAGACCATCGCCAGGGTGCCGCGGATGGGGCGATAGGCGTCGAAGACCAGCAGCCCGAGGCCCTGATCCGCCAAGGACCGGTGCACCTCGAGCAGCGCCTGCCCCGGCCCCTCCAGCATCCAAGCCGCAGGGGCGCCGTAGCCGGGCAAGGGCGAGCCGACGAAGTTGTCCGCTGTGTGGTAGGCGATCTGGCAGCGCAGCCCCTCGGCGACCACGCACAGGTCCATCATCCCGTCGGGGACGGGGTTCAGGTAGTCCCGGGGCTCTGGCTCGGCTGGCGCGATACGCTCTGGCTCGGCTGGCGCGATGCGCTCGGCTGGCGCGATGCGCTCTGGCGGAGCGGGCGGCGCTTCGGCCGAGGGCTCGGGGCTCGGGTCCACGGGAGGCGGCGCCGACTCGCAGCCGATCAGCGCAAACAGCAGGATGGAAGACAGGGAGCGCATGCTGCTGGCCTATCCCACCCGGACCGCCGTGGCCGGAGCCTCTCCTCCGCATTAGCCGCGCCTCATGCCGAAGCTGCTGGATGCCATCCGCGAAGCCGTCCCGGACAAGACCTGGTCCGCGGCGGTGCGCCTGGTGCGCCAGGGCTGCGCCAGGATCGAGGAACAGGAGCCCGATGAGATCCGCATCTCCGTGCGGATCCCCGGTCGACCCGTGCCCCATGAGGTCTTCCTGTGGCCCGAAGACGAGGACTGGGGCTGCGACTGCGGCTCGAGAGCCGACGCCTGCGTCCATATCGCGGCAGCGGCCATCACCTTCGAGCAACGCACCAAGCAGCGCGAGGCTCCCGGTGGCCAGGCCACCCGCGACAGCAAGCCGACCTCCTCCACCACCCCAGCCGCTCCCCGGGTGGTCCACGCCCTGCGACGGGCCCGCCGGGGCCTGTCCATCGAGCGCTACATCGAGATCCCCGCCCACGGTGACACCCCGCCCAAGCGCCAGGCCATCCGTGGCAGCCTGGCCCGCAGCGCTGCCTGGTGCAGCGCTGGGGACCTCGAGGTCGAGGCAGCTCTGCTCACCCGGATCGGCAACCGCGTCCCCACCGAGCTCTGGCCGCGGCTCATGAAGGGCCTGGCCGAGGCTACGGTGGTCACGCTGGATGGGCGCCCCGTCCGCTGCAGCGCCGAGCCGCGCTCCGGCGTGGTGCGCGTCCGCGACGACGAAGACGGCTTCCACGTGCAGCTGGTGCGAGACCCACGCATCGAGGAGGTCTTCGAGGGTGGCGTGGTGCGTTGCGGTGACTGCCTGCACGCCATCCCGCGAGGCCAACTGGACACCAACCAGCGCAAGGTGCTCATGAAGGGCCTGCACTTCGGTCCCAACGAGGTCGGTCGGCTGGTGGGCGAGTTCCTGCCACGGCTCGAGGGGCGCGTCCCCATGGACCTGGCCACCAAGCGCCTGCCCAGCACCACCCCCGAGCCCCCCCGCCTGCACCTGCTCGTGGAAGAGGGGAAGCAGGATCGCCTCGAGGTGCTGCCCACCATCGTCTACGGCGATCCCGCGGTGGCCCGCGTGGATCGCGACCGCCTGGTGCTGCTCGGGCGCCAGCGGGTGCCTATCCGAGACATCGAGCGCGAGGCAAAGCTGCGCAAGCAGTGCTCCCGCTTCCTGGGCACCGCCCCAGGCCGCCGCACCGTGCTCGACACCGAGGACGCCATCCGCTTCGCCAGGGGCCCCCTGCGCCGCTTCCGGGGCACGGTGGAGGGCGGGGACCGCGCCGCGCGCTTCCGCATCGTCCACCGCGATCTGAGCCCCAGCGTGAGCCTCCACGAGGCGGAGCCTGGGAGCTACCGGGTGGAGCTGGACGGTGACGGCGCCGATCCCCAGGCCCTGCTGCGGGCCTGGCAGCGCGGCAGCTCGGTGGTGCCGCTGATGGACGGCGGCTTCGCGCCTCTACCCATGGCCTGGCTCGAAGAGCACGGCTGGACACTGGCAGAGATCATGGACGCTCGGGAGCACGACGGCACGGTGCCAATCCACACCGCCGCCTCTCTCACCGAGCTGGCCGAGCCCGAGGCCCTGCCGCCCTCTCTGGCGGGCCTGCGGAGACTGGCCCAGGACTTCCAGGGCCTGCCCGTCACCCCCCTGCCCCAGGACCTGCGGGCCGAGCTGCGCCCCTACCAGCGGCGTGGCGTGGACTGGCTGGCGTTCTTGAGAGACGCCGAGCTGGGCGGCCTGCTGGCGGACGACATGGGCCTGGGCAAGACCCTGCAGGCCCTGGTGGCCATCGCCTCGGTGCCCGGCCCCAGCCTCGTGGTGGCCCCCACCTCGGTGATCCGCAACTGGAAGGCCGAGGCCCACCGCTTCCTGCCCGGCTTGCAGGTCTGCCTGTACCACGGCCCCGGACGCGAGCTGGACACCAAGGCCCACATGGTGATCACCTCCTACGCGCTGCTGCGGCGGGACATCGAGGCCATCGAGGCCGTACCCTGGCGCTACGCGGTGCTCGACGAAGCCCAGGCCATCAAGAACCCCGACAGCCAGGTCTCCCGCGCTGCCCGACGCATCCAGGCCCGGCACCGCCTGGCCCTCACCGGCACCCCGGTCGAGAACCGGCTCGACGAGCTGTGGAGCCTCTTCGCCTTCGCCCTTCCCGGCTTCCTGGGGCGGCGCGACGCCTTCGCCGAGCGGGTGGCCGACGCCATCATTGGCCCGGACCAGCGCCAGGCCCTGGCCTGGCTACGGCGCCGGGTGCGCCCCTTCATCCTGCGGCGCCTCAAGCGCGAGGTGGCCAAGGAGCTGCCCCCGCGCACCGAGATGTTGGTGCGCTGCGAGCTGAGCGAAGAAGAGCGCAACGTCTACGAGGCCGTGCGCCTCTCGGCCCTGGACCAGGTGCGCGCCGCTATCGGAGCCAAGCGCAGCCTGGGAGTGCTCGAGGCCCTGCTACGGCTGCGCCAGGCGTCCTGCCACCCCGGGCTGCTCCCCGGCCGCGACGACACGGACAGCTCCAAGCTCCAGGTCCTGGTCGAGAAGCTACGCAGCCTGGCCTCCCAGGGCCACCGGGCCCTGGTCTTCTCACAGTGGACCTCCTTCCTGGACCTGGTGGAGCCCGCCCTGGAAGACGCAGGCATCACCAGCTGCCGCCTGGACGGCTCCACCCGTGATCGCCAGGCGGTGGTGGACCAATTCCAGGCTCCCGACGGCCCCGCCGCCTTCCTGCTGTCCCTCAAAGCGGGCGGCACCGGCCTGAACCTCACCGCGGCCGACTACGTCTTCCACCTGGATCCCTGGTGGAATCCCGCCGTGGAGGACCAGGCCGTGGACCGCGCCCACCGCATCGGCCAGGCCCGCCCGGTGTTCTCCGTGCGCCTGGTAGCGGCGGGCACCGTCGAGGAGCGCATCGTGGCACTGCAGGCCTCCAAGCGGGAGCTGGCCCGGGCCGCCATCGGCGACGAGGGAGTGTTGGCGTCGCAGCTGTCCTCCGACGAGCTGCTGGCACTGTTCGAATAGGCCCCCAACCGCCCCGGATCGCGCTACGCTGCATGCTCTGCTCGGAGCCGCCATGCGCACCCATCACCTGCTGCTCGGCCTCACCCTCGCCCTCACCTCCTGCTACGCCAAGGGCGAGAGCCCGGGGGTCGATGACACCGAGCCCGATCCGCTCGACAGCCAGCCCTCCGCCGACACTGGACCCGAGCTCAACGGTCGGCTCGAGACCGTGGACGGCCGCGAGGCCCTCCACTTGTGGGGCACCCGCTACGAGATGGGCTACGCCGAAGGCGCCCTGATGTGCGGCCGCCTCACCCAGGTCTTCGAGGACTACATCCTCAACTACCTGGTGGCCTCCTTCGGCTACGACTGGGACATCATCCGGGGCATGGCCCTGGCCTGGATCGACCTCCCCGACGAGTTCGAGCAGGAACTGCAGGGCATCTCCGACGGCATCCGCGACAACTGCCCAGAAGAGGACCTCTACGTCACCTCCGACTACCTGGGCCTGGGTGAAGGCGGCAGCCGCAAGGTGGAGTACGAGGACCTGCTGGTGGCCAACGCTGTGGGCGACTTCGCCTGCTCGAGCTTCACCGCCTGGGGCGAAGCGACCGCCACCGGCGCCATGATCCACGCTCGCAACTTCGACTACAACATCGATCCCGGTGGCACCTTCCTGGACCAACACGTCATCAAGGTCTACGACTCGAGCGAAGAGGGCGCCCGCTTCGTGTCCGTCTCCACCCCGGGCCTGGTGGGCTGCATCTCCTGCTTCACCGACGACGGCACCGCCATCACCATCCACAACATCGTCGGCCTCGAGTCCAGCACCGGCTACGACTTCATCCCGCGCATGCTGGCCATGCGCCAAGCCATCACGGCCGCCTCCGGCTCCGACGATCCCGCGGCCACCGTCGAGTCGGTGCTCGAGGACTCCCCCCAGTACCGTGGCAACGGTATGCACCTGGGCTGGGCCGAGAGCGACCAGCACAGCGCCGGCGGAGCGGTCTTCGAGTACGACGGCAACGAGGAACACCCCGACGCCCAAGCCACCGTGCGGGTCCCAGGAGAACACCAGGGCGACCTGCAGACCCAAGACGCCACCATCTGCACCAACCACTACATGCAGCGCAGCGATCCCCCCTCAGGCGGCGACTCCATGTCCCGCTACCGCACCCTGGCCCAGGGCATCGACGGAGCGGTGAGCGGTGGGGGCCTGGACGCCGCAGCCTCCGAGGCTCTGCTGGGAGAGGTGGCCCGTACCTGGACCGCGCACAGCACCCTGCTCGACATGAGCGACCGCAGTCTACGGGTCTGGATCGCCCAGGAGCCCGGCCAAGCCGCCCTGGAGTCAGACCCGGTCACCCTGAGCCTGGATGAGCTCTGGGAGTAGCCCACGGTGCGGGAGGGGGTGAACCCCTCCCCTACATCCAAGGGATCTCGTGCCTTCGTATTTTCTCCTCAACAAGCCGCCGGGCTGCATCACCGGGCGCGGTGATCCCGAAGGGCGCCCCACGGTCTACGATCACGTCCCCGCTCACTTCCCTGCCCTTCCCCACGTCGGGCGACTGGACTTCAACACCGAAGGCTTGC
>CAZHIK010000589.1:0-6107 GCA_964532635.1 uncultured Enterobacterales bacterium | reverse complement strand
CCGCGGCCAGCACCCCCTGCTGGCGGCTGAGGTTCACCCTGAAGCGATGGCGCTGGTCGAGGGTGAAGCCCACGTCCATGTCGCCGCGCTCCTCGAGCTGCCGGTGCTGATGTGCGGTGAGGAAGGCCTCGGTCACGCCCTGCATGAAGTCCGCGCTGCTGGCGGGCAGATCCAGCGGCACGATCTGGCCGTGGACGCGCAGGGTGGGGGCCTTGCCCTGACAGAGGAACAGGTCCGATGCCCGATACGACTCCATGGAGCGCAACAGGTCGTGGATGGAGGATGTGTCGCTGTGATCCGTCATGGTCGAATCCTATCTCATGTGCAGGCTCATCGTGCCGATAGGCAATCCTCCACGCCCGGCCCGCCTGGTATCATGGGCCCGAGCCGAGAGGTGGACCGTGTCGGGTGCCCGCATCGCAGTCTTCGGCCTCGTGGCAGTCGGCCTGTTCTCGGTCGTCGGCTGCGCCGAGGAGCAGGCCATCGGTCGGATCACGCTGGATGTCCGCGCTCCCGACGCCCAGCAGGCCGTGGTGGGGGCCGTGGCTCCCGCGCCGGAGGATCTTCCCCCTGACGGTGTGCTCCAGCTGGCCTACGCGCCGGTTGCCACCGAGCTGAACCAGGAGTCCTGGCAACCTCTGACCGACCACCTGGTGCGGCGCCTGGGTCTGCTCATCGAGCCGGTGCCCTACGACAGCTACGCCGGGGTGGTGGAGGCGATGATCCGAGGAGAGGCGGAGCTGGCCCTGCTGGCACCCTTGTCCTACGTGCTGGTCAAGGAAGCCGCGCCCGGCGTCGAGCCCCTGGTCCAGTCTCTCAACGAGGGCAAGACCACCTACTTCTTCGTGGAGCGCGGCTCCTCCTACCACAGCGTCGCCGACCTGCGTGGCGCCCGGGTGGCTTTCGTGGACGAGCGCTCGACCTCTGGCTTCCTGCTGCCATACGCCCAGCTGCTCGACCAGGGCATCGAGCCCGAGGAAGACCTGGCACAGATGATCTTCACCGGCAGCCATGTGGGCGCGCTGCGAGCCGTGGCCGAGGATCGAGCCGACGCAGCGGCCAGCTACGCAGACGTGCTCACCTGGGCCAGTCGAGAAGCCCTGCAGCAAGACTGGGATCTGCCGGCCTTCCGGCTCTTGGGCAACGCCGGACGCATCCCGCTGGACGTGCTCTGCGTGTCACCGGAGCTCGGTGAGAGCGTCCGCACGACCCTGCACGACGAGCTGCTGCGGGCAAACACCTCGACGCCCGCGGGGCGTGCCTTCTTCGTCAGCTCGGGCCGCATCGTGGGCTGGGCTGAGACCGACGACACACTGTACGACGGTGTCAGGGAGGTACAGCGTGAGGTCCGTGCGCGACGGGGGGGTGGACCGTGAGCTCGCGCGTTGCTGCACTCGGCCGGCTGGGCCTCAGCTCGCGCCTGTCCCTGGCCATCTCCGCGCTGGCCCTGGCAGTCCTGGTGGCCGTGGGGTGGCGGGTGGTGGGCCTGTCCCAGGACCTGGCCATGAGCGCCCAGCGAGAGCAGGGCGTGGCGCTGCTGCAGTCCCTGGCGCCCTCCTCGGCGCGCGCGCTGGCCGTCAACGATCTCGCGCGCCTGGACGATCAGCTCTCCGAGACCGTGCTCAACGTGCAGCCCTCGTGGACCCGCATCTTGTACCTCGAGGCCTATGACGCCGGGGGCAACCCCTTGTTGAGGGCGACTGACGGCAGCGCGCGGGCCATACGCGCGCGGGACTCTCTCGAACCCGACTTCGTGGCGTGTGCCCTCGAGAGCCAGGACGCCTGCTGGCAGCACTCCCGCGGGCTCGACGACGAGAGCCTGCTGTTCCTGTCGGTGCCCACCATCTCGGGGCTGCGCTGGGGCACCCTGGTGGGAGCCTTCGATCTGCGGGGCTTCGAGGGGGCCAGCCAGGACTGGGCGCGCAAGGCCCTGGGCTTCGTGATCACGCTGGCAGGCTTGGTCTACCTGCTCATCTGGCTGGGCCTGTCGCGCATGGTCATCTCCCCCCTGTCGCGCCTGGCTCACGCGGCCCGCCGGGTCGAGGGAGGCGACCTCAGCGCCCGGGTGGACATGACCCGCAGCGACGAGCTGGGGCAGCTCAGCCAGGTCTTCGACAGCATGGCCGAGCGGCTGCAGGCCCACACCGCAGATCTGGAGCGCAAGGTGGCGGAGCGCAGCGCCCGCGTCCGTCAGCAGAACGAGGAGCTCGAGCGGGTCAACGCCCACCTGGCCGGCATCAACACCCAGCTCGAGCGGCTGGCTACCACCGACTCGCTCACGGGCTTGCACAACCGCCGCTTCCTCGAGCAGTCCCTGGAGTTCGAGCTCGCCCGTGCTCAGCGGGCCGAACACCCCTTCTGCCTGCTGATGATCGACATCGATCACTTCAAGCGCGTCAACGACAGCTGGGGCCATGCCGTGGGGGACCGCGTCCTGGTGAAGCTCGCCGACATCATGCGAGAGAACCTGCGCACCACCGACCTGCGAGCCCGCTGGGGCGGCGAGGAGTTCGTGGCCCTGCTGTTGGACAGCGACCGGGAGGCCGGCCTGCACACCGCCGAGAAGCTCCGCAGTGTCGTGGAGTCCACCCCCATCGACGCCAACCTGGAGGAGCCGGTCTGCATCACCATCAGCGTGGGGTTGGCGTGCTTCCCTCGCGATGGCGTGCAGGAGGGCAAGCTCTTCGCCCACGCCGACGCGGCGCTGTACCGGGCGAAGGAGGGGGGGCGGAACCGGGTGGATGGCTGAGTCCTCCGGGCGGGGGCTTCCACAACGTGAAGCTGCAATGCCCCAGCAGGGGATCGAGCCGGCGTTCGATGCCGAAGCCTCGATGACCTTCGCGGATCAATCGGGGTCGCTGCCAGGTTCCTGGCTGTTGATGACGTCCGGCAGGAGCGGTGTGGGATGGAGTTCTGGAAGCGGGACTGGGCGAGCGAGGCGCAACGGCCGGGCCAGGGCTGGGTGAGGAATCGACGGGGAACGGGATGTTGGAGCGAGGTGGGCTGCTGGTGGCGAAGCTTCCTCGGGCCAGAGCTCCGCGACTTCGAGATTCAGCCTGAAATCCAACGGGCAACCGGGCCGATCCCACTCGGGACAGATCTCGCTGCTGGGCGTATCGGAGTATTCGTCGCGGGGGCTGTGGCACGCCTCTCCCTGTACCCACAGGTCCGGCGCGTTTCCGGTCCATGAGTTGCCTCCGAGTAGGGCGTGTGCGTCATCCAAGAACAGCCCGCTGCCCTGGTTGTCGGCGATAGCATTGTCGGAGAGCATGAGCCCGCTGGTTCCGTCCCAGGCCTCCGTACTGGTGGCATACACCCCGCTGCCGCAGCGAGTTGTCACGCCGTGTGGGATGGACAGGCAGCCGGAGACCTCGTTTCCGCTCAGCACGTAGCTCCCATCGCCAGCCAGCCAGGCACCGGCCATGAGGTTGTCTGCAATGGAGCTGTCGCGAACGATCAGAGACGGGGCTTCCCAGCTGCCCTGCTCCCCGGCCCAGACTCCCACCCCACCACCGAGATCGGCGCTCTGCACAGCGGCCACGATCTCGGATTCGTCGATCTCCATCGCGCTGCCACGGATCGCGACAGCGCCAGCGAAGTGGTTGCCACGGAGTGTGCATCCGGTGCAGAAGAGGTAGGCCTCGGGGCCTGCCGCGTACAGGCCTGGGCCCTCGTTGTCCGCAACAATGAGACCGGAGGCATGGACGGAGGCTCCCCTTTGGGCGGAAAGCGCCGTTGCCGCCATGCCCTGCTCGCCGAAACCAGAGGCCGTCTCGGAGATCCCCGAGTTGCGAATCTCGACCTGCGTTCCCTGGTTGAAGGCCACGATCCCGACCCCCGAGTTTCCGGTGAACTCACAGCCATCCGCGGCCAGGGTGGCGCCCAGAGAGACCTGCATACCGTACCCGTACTGACCGCTGCTCTGGGGATGGGTGTCCAGAACCGATGTGTCAATCAACGCGACCTGGGTGCCGGCGTCCCAGGCCCCGAGCCCGGCCGTCGTGTTGCTGGTGACCTCGCAGCGTTCGACGGAGAGCAGCGCGCCGCCGGAGACATCGATGCCAGCACCGCTCTCCCCATTCCCATCGGGGCAGGTGTCGCGGATGATGGTGTCTTCGAGAAAGATCGCGCTACCGGGGCCAGAGGCATGAACCCCGAGCCCCGTGTTCCCGGAGACTTCACAGTCTTCCACCATGATCGAGGCTGCTTCGGTGGCCTGGATGCCATACCCGCCTTCCCCAGTCCAGTCGGGATGGGTGTCCCTGACCAGTGTGTCAACGAGCAGCACCTGGGTACCCTGGCTCCTGGCACCGATCCCCAGGTCGCAGTTCCTCGCAACGTCACAGCCGATCGCTTCGAGCGTGGCACCCGCCTCCACCCCGATGCCGATTCCATCTTCCCCATCGCCGTCGGGTATGGTGTCCCGAACTACGGTGTCCACCAACGTGACCTCGGTTCCGGATTCTGCTGCCCCGATCCCGATTGCGGTGTTCCCTACGATCGCGCAACCTTCGGCCGCGACAACCGCACCGACGTGGACTTCGATGCCGAACCCGAGCTCGTCGTCCTGGTCCGAAAGTGTATCCAGGATCTCGGAATTGATGAGCGAGACCTGGGTGCCGGCTTCGTAGGCCAGCAGTCCCTGACACGTGTTCCTCGCGACCACGCAGTCCCTGGCTGTGAGCGCGGCTCCACCGCTCACTTCGATGCCGCACCCACCCACGCCGTTTGGGTTGGGATGGGTGTCCCGAACGACGGTGTCCACGAGGGTGACCTCGGTACCAGGCTCCGCTGCCGTGATCCCCACGGTCGTGTTCCCTGACACCTCGCCGCCCATGACAGTGACCTCGGCGCCGTACCAGACGTTGATGCCGAAGCCGAGTCTTCCATCCTGGTCGGGCCGGGTATCACGGACCACGGTGTCCTCGAGGGAGACCACTGTACCGGCTTGCTGAACCGAAAGTCCCGCCACTGTGTTCTCAGCGACCGCACAGCCATCCGCATTGAGCTTGGCACCATCATGAACACTGATGCCATATCCGAGCTCGCCCGTGCCATCGGGAACGGTGTTCCGCACTACGGTGTGCACCAACGTGACCTCGGTGCCCGGCTGGTATGCAATGATCCCGATCCCCGAGTTCCCGGCGATCTCACAGTCCACCGCCGAGAGCGAGGCTCCGCCCAGGACTTCGATGCCGTACCCGCCATCCCCTGCGTCGCTGGGAACGTTGTCCGATATCTCGACGTTCAGCAGCGAGACCTGGGCGCCCGAGTCCCATGCCTGGAGGCCGATCACTGCGTTTCTCGTGAACCTGCTGTCCTCGACCAGCAGGCTGCTCGGCGCTGTCAAGCTCCCCCGGTAGACCGCGACTCCCCTGGTGGCGCTCTCCTCCACGCTCGAGCGGGCCAGTCGCACCATCCCCGAGCGCACGAGCACCCCAATCCAGCTCGAGCCCACGACGCTCACGCCCGACAGGCTCACATCACCGTAGAGTGCGTCGATGTCGATACCCGCCGTCTGTGCATCCCCCACGCTCGCGTCCAGGAGTACCAGCTCCCGGCAGCGGCCGGCGAGGTCCACTCCAGCGTGGTCGCTGGAGAGCCGGAGAGTCTCTGGGTAGGTCCCCGCCGCCACGACCACCAGCCCTCCACCCTCGCTGCCCGCGAGGTCCAGCCCAGCCTGGATACCTCGAAGTGGCGCATCGATGCTGCCGTCACCTCCCTCCGCAGCCTCGATGTCCACGTAGACGGTGTCCTCGTCCAGCTCCAGCTCTCCCCAGGTACCCGTCCCGCACGCTTCGAAGACGCAGAACTCGCCATCCCTTCCGTACCCCTCGGCGCATTCCGACGGTTCCAAGACCCCGTCCCCGGGCTGTGGCGCACCGGGCCAACAGGCAGTGAGTGTGAGCAGAAAGGGCGTCCAAATAGGCAAGAAGACCTCAACGCCGCGATCCTACCACCACGTACGAGAGCCCGGAAACGTGATTGACCTCTGCCTGCGCCCCAGGCCCGGCCCCCTACAAGCTCCCCATCGCGTGGCGCAGCTTGTCGTAGGCGAAGGCGGCGTCGGCCTTGGCGAAGGCGCCGGTGGCGGTTGTGTAGTCCTC
>CAZHIK010000588.1:0-6128 GCA_964532635.1 uncultured Enterobacterales bacterium | reverse complement strand
TCTCCCACTCGACCCCGGTGCTGGCCTTGGTGGCGGCCGCGGGCCTGTCGGCCTGGGCTCCCCTGCGCGACCGGCCGGGCCTGCGCGCCATCTGCTTGGCGGGCGCGGGAGCATTGCTGGCCTGGCAGCTGTGGCTCGTCCCCGCGGTACCGGCCCTGGACCCCCGGCGCCGCTACCTGCGGGTGGCCTTCTACTACGGTGAAAACCTGGCACTCAGGGACGCCTGTGCGGCGGCCGCCGGGCCCGTGAGCCTGCGGGGCAGCCTGGTGGTCGATGAGCCCATGATCTGGAGCTACCGGGCTCACCTCGCAGGCGTCGAGAACCTCGTACGCCGAGCACAGCACAGCGAGCCGGTGGAGCTCGAGGTCCTCGAGGCGCCGCTGTTCCGGATCGGTGGCAAGCCCAGCGAGCCGGGCTGGGAGTACCTGGCCGCGCTGCCGGCGCCCGAGGGCGTGGGGCTGTGGTGGCGAGCCGATTCCCATTGATCACCGCACCGCCGTGAGCATGTCGCCGCCCAGGGCGCGGTGCAGCACCAGGGCGTCCAGCTGGGCCTGCAGCTCGGTGGTCAGGCGGTTGACCTCCGCCCCCACCACGCTGGAGCGCGCGTCGCTGACCTCGAGGGAGGAGCCGGCCCCTGCGGCGTAGGCCGTCTCCACCAGCCCGAGGGCCTCGCCGGCCAGGGTCGCCCGCTCGTGGGCAAGGCTCACCGCAGCCTCGGAGCTGTGCTGATCCCGCAGGGCCTGGCGCACCGTCTGGGCGGCCTGCTGCTCAGTGTCCTCCAGCTGCAGCTGAGCCTGGCGCAGCTCGGCCTTGCGCTCGCCGATGTCCCCCACCATGGCGTGGCTGTACAGGGGCACGTTCAGGCTGGCCACCGCGGTCCAGCGAGTGGGATCGTCCGAGCCCATCTCCCCCGGCTCGGTGAAGGCGTAGGAGCCCTGCCAGGCCAGATCGACGCTGGGCATCCAGGCGCTGCGGCTCATCCCGAGGCTGGCCTGGGCCAGATCCACCGAGGCCCGCGCGAGCCTCAGATCCTCGCGCTGCTGCAGGGCGTGGTCCACCAGTTCCTCGTCGCTGGCGGTGGGCAGGCGCAGCTGCCCGGCCTCGCCGGGCTCGGGCAGGCCCCCCAGGCCAGTGAGCACCCCCAGACCGTCCCGGGCGCTCTCGTCGGCCAACTGGGCGCCCAGCAGGTCCTGCTTGGCCTGGGCCAGATCCGTCTGGGCCCTCACCACGTCGATGCGCAGGCCTGTGCCGGCGTCGAAGCGCTTCTGGGCCACCTCGAGGTGAGCCAGGGCGGAGGCCACCTGCTCCTCCTGAAGCTCCACCAGGGTGCTCGTCATGCGGGCCGCGTACCAGGCCTGGGCAGCGCCCAGCAGCAGCTCCTGCTCCACCTGGGCCACACTCAGCTCGGTGAGCGCCTGGCCTTCACGGGCCACGCGCAGGGTCGCCCAGGAGCGCGGGCTCAGCACCGACCAGCTTGCCCCGAGGGTGCCGCTGACCGTGTCCTGGCGCGCCAGCACCATGGGCTCGCTCTCGCCCATCTCGATGGGCAGGCCCATCTCCTCGAACATCGAGCCCATGGTGGCCCCGAAGTCCACCGTCTCCTCGTGGTCCATGTGAGTCCACTGCACCCCGCCCTGCACCATGGGCAGCAACAGACCCCGCGACTGGTTCAGGCGAGCCTGGGCCTGGTCCAGCTCGGTCTCCATGGCCGCCAGGGTGAGGTTGCGGTCCGCAGCGGCCGCCAGGGCCTCGTCGAGGTCGAGGGGCTGGGCGGCCTGGGCGGGGAGGGTGAGGATGAGGGCGGGGAGAAGGGGGTTCATAGAGGCTCCAGAGCTTGCGGGCGGGGATGAACCCCGCCCCTACATCTGGAAGGTAGAACCTGGTCGCTCCCCGCTCAGTAGAGGCTGTGTCGCGCTTGTGTTTCGGTCTGTTTCCGCGGCCTGCGATCAGTCGCGCTCGGCGACGAACACGCCGATGACGAGCCAGTCGGCGGCGGTGACCTCCCGCTGGAACTCCAGCTGCGCCCACCCCTCGGCCACGACGCCCTCGATCTCGACCTCGAGACCCTCGAACGGGTACGCGCCCTCGAACGTCGCCTCGCCGAAGAAGTCCTCCCCCTGGACTTCGCCGAAGACGTGGGCGCCCACAGCGAAGTCTCCGTCCACACACGGGCCGTAGCCCTCGGCCCGGCCGGAGCTCTCGATGGCGAGCTCGAACTCGCCCGTGCACTTCCCGTCATCGCCGCTGTTCAACAGGAGGAGGCTGACGTCACCGAAGTAGTGTCCAGCTACCTCGTCCACATCGGCATCGCTGTCCGCATCGGCGTCGGCGTCGGCATCCGTGTCGGTGTCCGCGTCGGCGTCGGTGTCCGTGTCGCCCTCGATCCCGGTGTCATCGACCTCCTCCTCGCAGTCCGGTGAGCCGAAGCAGCCCTCGTCGTCGCAGTCGAACAGGCCGTTCTGGTCGTTGTCGGCTCCGTCGGAGCACTCGCCCGCTTCGTCACCTTCGATGTCCTTGTTGCCGATACCGAGGCAGCCCAGGGCGAGGACGAGGGACAGGGCGGCCGAGGACAGAAGGGCATGGCGACGCATCGGGGCTCCGGGGCACGAGGGAGAACCGACACTATCCAGCGGCCGGGGTGTGCAGGTCATGGGTTCGCGGATACGACCCCCGCGTGACCCCCCTCTGGACCCACACCCGCCACGACCTGCCCGGACGCACGGGCCTGCGCTTCGAGCTCGAGCGCGCGGGCCATCGGGCGAGCTGGGCCGATGTCATCCAGGCCTGGCGAACCTCGGAGGGATTCCGCCAGTTCTTCGGCTCCATGCTCGCGGGCACTCCCTACAGCGCGTTCCGCTGGGAGACCCCCGCCGTGGCGTCGTCCACCATGGGCCGGCCCTTCGAGTGCGTGCTGCTCGACAGCCCGCGCCTCGACCGCCGCCCCGATCCCAAGGCCTTCGCCGAACACTTCGACGACGGCGGCCCCTCGGTGGTGAGCTTCGCCAACCTGGGGCGGGACGCGGTGATGGTGGTGCCCCGGCCCGAGGGCAACCCCATAGCCTACGGACACCTGGCCGCCTTCCTGCGCCGCGGGCCCCCCGAGCAGTGCGATGCGCTGTGGCGCATGGTGGGCGAAGCCATGAAGGCCCGCATCTGTGCCAAACCCGTGTGGCTCAGCACCGCCGGAGCCGGGGTCGCCTGGCTGCACGTGCGGCTGGACGACCGGCCCAAGTACTACGGCCACGGCCCCTACCGTCACGGCGTAGGGCGGGTGGCTGAGGTGATCCATCGCCGCAAGCCGGTCCTGCGCCGCAAGCGCGGGCGCCGGCGAAGCTGATCAGCCCAGCATCGCGTCGAGGGACCTGCGCTCCAGTATCCTCGGCTCCGACTCCACCGAGATGACCAGCAGCTCGTCATCGACGAGCAACGCCACGCGCCCGGCCCCGGGACCGAAGGCGGCCGCCCGCACAGGGCGCTCGAGGGCGAACAGCGCTCGACCGTTGGCGTAGACCACCCCATCGCCCGTCAGGATGCGCCAGTCGCCCGCCACACCCGGACCGATGGCGGCGGCCCCCCAGAAGTCCTCGTCTCGCTGCCGGGCCGCGGCCCAGTCCTCCCGGCCTCCGAAGGAGCCGTCGCAGCGCAGCGTGCGCTCCCAGCCCAGGTCCAGCGCCCCCACCCGGACGTGGGTGAGCGCGGTCTCGGTATCCAGGATCCGACCCCGATCCCCGTGCTCTCCGCCCACCCACACGAAGCGGTGGCCCCTGCTGTAGCAGAGGGCCCCCGGCCTGTCCGAGTCGATCTCGAGCCAGGCCTCGCGGCCGGTGCGCCAGTCCACCAGGCAAGCGTCCTCGGGCTGATCCTTGGTGAACAGCGCGACGCGGGCATCCGAAGGAACCCGATCGAGCAGGTGCCAGGTCTCGAGGTCCAGCATTCCCACTCCGTCCAGCACGTACTCGGGCTCCCCCTGCATGTACGAGCCCCCAGGCTCCGCGCTCAACAACATGACGCAGCCGTTCTGGATGCTGACGGGCCGCAGCCACGCCAGCAGCGCCTGCTGCAGCACCGCACCGTCTCGCACCAGCAGCAGCTGCCCTCGAGCCTGGACCAGGAGCCGCTCATCGTCCACCCACAGCAAGGCCACGGGTGCTTCGACCTCAGCGTGGCCCACACAGCCGGTGGCCTCGGGGGGCTCGGCCGGACAACGAAGCCGCAGGGGGCGAGGCTCCTTGTCCTCGCCCCACGCGTGCGGGCGGCCCACCGTGCCATGCCCTGCACGCACCGCGTGGAGTAGCCCTTCGAAGGCCTGCTGCAGCATCCGCTCCTCGTTGCGGATGATGATCTCCGGGGCACCCAGCTCCACCAGGCGCGACAGCCGTCCGGCGCGGTTGATCAACGCCTGGTAGGCGCGGTCCAGCAGTGAGGGCTGGGGGTGCAGGGCCGTGGGAGCGTCGATGGGAACCGAGGGCCGCTCTCCGGGGGGCAGCACGGGGACGGTCTTCACGATCAGGTCCGTGCCCGGGTAGCGGACGCCGGTGGGAACCTCCAGGTGCGCCCAACGGCGGCTCCGTTCCTCGGTGGTGACGCACTCGACCCCACACTTGTCGCAGCTCACCCCCTGGCGCCCGACGGTCTTGCCGCAGGCGCAACGCCAGGGATCGAAAGAGCCGAAGATGTGCTCACAGTGCAGACCGCCGCGGTAGGGCCGCGCGACGCCGCTGCTGTAGCGGATCAGCAGGGGCCGAGAGACGCAACCCCAGGAGCGGTTGAGGCCCTCGGCCGACCGCAGCGCCGTCAGGGCCGTGTGGACGTCCACGGCGGGATTCGTTGGATCGAAGAACCCATCGACGATGCGGCGCTGACGAGCCATGGGGCCTCCGAAGTGTCCCTATCCAGTCCCAATGCGGCGCGGCCCCCAACACAGCGAACCGACCGCTTCCCACGACAGCCGACTACCTACTCTTCCGAAGCTCGACTTGTGGTACTAGACAACCGAAGGAGGCCTCTAACGTGCGATCTACCACCTCTTTGTCCGTGCTCCTGCTCTCGGCCACTGCCTGCGCTCCGGTGGTGCAGCACAAGGTGGTCACGTCGTCGATGCACGAGACGAGGGACGTTCCGATGGAGCCCTCTCCGTCCGGCCTCGAGCTCGATGCGAACATCGACCGGGAAGAACACTTGGTGGTGAACGTGGAACAGACCTGGACCGGGTGTGGCTCATGCACCGAGGAGATGGTCCGTGACACCACACACGAGCACAGAACCACGAGCACCACCGGCATCGGAGAGATGCTCTCCTACGTGTTCGGGCCCATATTCTGGGGGCTCGGTGCGTCGATGTTCTACGACACTGAACCCGGTGAAGACCCCCGCGTAGGACCCGGTGTGTTCTGGCTGACAACGGGGACCGTCATGGTGGTCTGGCCCACGATCAACCTATTGCGCGCGCGAGACAGCTGGACACAGGGAGAGCCGTATTGGCAGCGCACTGCCGCACCCTGCTCGACCATCGACTGTGACTCGACCGTACCGGACGACGTGACGATTCACACCACCTTCTACTCGGGACATCTGCATGAGCCCGTCGACGGGTTCTGTTCCCTGCCTGGCACTGCATGTGCAACTGCGGACCCCGATGGCCGCGCTATCCTCGATCTCGGGGCGACCTTCGAAGCCGAGGAGGTGGCCAGGGGGAAGCTCCATACACGGGCCAGCCAAGCCGGATCGGGGACGAACTGGGAAACCCTGGACATCGCTGACACACCCTTGTGGGAGGGAGCCGTCCAGGCCCGAATCGAACAGGAAACAGCTCGGGAAATCCTGGACAGGTACGCCCGGGATCCGAGTCGCCGAGAGGATCTGGAGAAACACTTCTGGACGCTCCCTGACGCCATGGAGGCAGCACTGGAGGCGATCACACTTCCAGACAAGCGCAGCCACAGCCTCGCGGTGGAGTACATACGATCCGAGGGCACCGGCGATACGGTCTCCGCGCTACTGGTGAGCTTCGACTTCCTGCAACTGGCCCCGGACGAACTGGGTCCCCTGCTGGCCGAGCTCGACCCGGCATGGACCAAACGCGCCGAGGTTCCAGCCTCGGTGAAGGCCAGGCTGAAGTTCAACAAGAG
>CAZHIK010000587.1:1150-6133 GCA_964532635.1 uncultured Enterobacterales bacterium | reverse complement strand
GGCCTCGATCTCATGCACTCCGCAGCGCTCGAGCAAGGCGCGGGCGCGCTGGTTGAGGACGTTGCCGCGGAAGTCGATGCGCTCGACCGGAGCGGGCGCCGTGGGGCCGCGAGCGCTTGTCCGAGCGGCCCGCGGGAAGGCCTCGCTCCGGGTCGCGCGCAGCCGCTCCACCAGGTCCCGACGGAGCCGGTTCCAGGCCGAACGCGGCAGGTGGGGGACGACACCTGGCTCCGCGTGGCTGTCTCGTAGGACGAACTCGGTACCCCCGAGCCTCCCGAGCTGCTCGAACGCCACGGCGGCCGCTCGCCGGGCATCCCGGGGTGCCTCGTCCCCTCCGGGTAGCGGGAGGATCACCGACACATCGTCCTCGTCTCGGGCCCGTAGGCGGAGGTCCTCGGTGCCAAGCTCGATCCAGAGGTCGACATCGATGCAGCGGCTGGTGGTGGCGCGGTCCAGCTGACGCTCGAAGCCCCGATCGCGGTTGCGGGACAGCCCCACCCCAGGCTCCAGGCCCGAGCCGTCCGCGGGCAACACCCGCGCTCCCTCCACGCGCTGCACAGCGGTACCCCCGAAGCGGCCATCCGCACCCACGAAGCACAGCCCGTCGCCAGGCTGCAGGTCGTGGGGGCGGTCCAGCTCGAGCCAGCCCCGGTGGATCCGTCGCACCGTCCCCACCACCTCGCCGGTGGACTTGGGGCTGTGGGGGGTGGTCATGCGGGGCTCGCGCCCGGTGAGGAAGTAGGGTGTGGCGCCGCGACGGAAGCTGCGCGCTGTGTCCGGCTCGAAGCCCAGCTCCACCCGCCCGCTGGAGGCGCGGGGGCGACCCCGAGCCTCGAGGGCAGCGTCCAGGGCGCGCCGGTAGTGGCCCACCACGTTGCGCACGTAGCGCTCGTCCTTCAAGCGCCCCTCGATCTTGAGGGAGCCCACCCCGAGGTCCACCAGCTCCCCCAGCCAGGCGCTGCGGTCCAGATCCTTCAGGGACAGCAGGTGGCGCCCACGGGCGAGCACGGAGCCGTCGCCATCCCTCAGGGTCCAGGGCAGCCGGCAGGGCTGAGCGCAGGCGCCTCGGTTGGCGCTGCGGCCACCCAAGGCGTAGCTGGCGTAGCAGCGCCCGCTGTAGCTGACGCAGAGGGCGCCGTGCACGAAGACCTCGAGGGGCACCGTCGTGACGGCGCGCACAGCCCGGATCTCCTCGAAGGACAGCTCCCTGGCCAGGATCACCCGAGAGAAGCCCAGATCCTCGGGGAAGCGCACCCAGGCTGGTTCCACATTGTCCAGTTGAGTGGAGGCGAACAAGGGGACCGGCGGCAGGTCCAGCTCGAGCAGCCCCAAGTCCTGGACGATCACCGCATCGATGCCCAGCTCCCACAGCGCATGGATCAAGGCGTGGGCGGCGGGGAGCTCGCGATCGTGCATGGCGGTGTTGACCGTGGCGTAGACACGGGCCCTGTAGCGGTGGGCATAGGCCACCAGCTCGGCGATGTCGGGCAGCTCGTTGCCAGCGCGCTCCCTGGCGCCGAAGCGCGAGGGACCGATGTAGACTGCATCGGCCCCACAGTCGATGGCGGCTCGACCGCAGGCGAGGTCCCGCGCAGGCGCCAGCAGCTCGACGGGCCCGCCTGCGGCCATGACTCAGTCCTGGTGCAGGGGCCCAAGCCCCAGCAGGGAGGCCAGGTGACGCGGCGGAGGCGAGCCGTGGGCCAGCAGCTCGTCGTTGAAGGCCAGCAGATCGAAGGCATCGCCAGCCTTGGCCTCGTAGGCCTGGCGGATGGCCATCACCTCGATCAGGCCCACCAGGTAGCTGGACAGCTGGGCCGAGGTGAGCTGGGCCCGGATCCACTTGCCCTCGGCCTCGCCCTCCTCCTGGAAGCCCCGCTCCATCATCAGGGCCAAAGCCTCGTCGTGACCCATGGTCCCAGCGTGCACGCCGTGATCGATGATGGCGTTGAGACATAGGCGCAGGACCATCTTGTGTCGCTGCAAGCGCACAGCCGGACCGCCGTAGCCGTGCTCGGCCATCACCCACTCGGAGTACAGGGCCCAGCCTTCCACGAAGGTGCCGCTGGAGAACACCGCGCGAACCGGTGAGTCGAAGCGCGCGTCGTGGGCCAGCTGCAGGAAGTGGCCCGGCATGGCCTCGTGGATGGTCAGCTCGTGGAGCATGGCCTGGTTGTACTCGCGGTAGAAGCTCTCGCGGCGCTCGGGGGGCCAGGCCGCAGGAGGCGGGGCGATGGCGTAGAAGGTCTCGCGGCTCTCCTCGAGGGGTCCCGGCGCATCGCAGTAGGCGATGGACACCCCGCGCTTGAACTCCGGCATCACGATGATCTCCACCGGCTCATCGGGCAGGGTGACCAGGCGGTGCTCGGCCACGAAGGCGGTGGCGGCCTCGAGGGTGGCCTTGGCCTCGGCGATGATAGTGTCGTCGTCGGCATGGTCGTCGGCGATGCGGTCCATGACCTTGCGGATGAGCGCTGCCCTGGAGGCCTCGTCTGTGACCTCGGGCACGGGCTCACCGGGGAAGAGCCCGGCGTGGTAGGCCGCCGCTTCCTCCGCCATCTGCTCGGTGGTGCTCTGGAGCATGGCCCAGGCCTGCTCCTGGACCTGATCGGCGCTCAGATCGGTGTCCAGGGAGTACTGCAGCTTGCGCTCCCACAGCTCACGTCCGATGCGAAAGTCACCCGTGCTCCGGGGCTGTAGGTCCTGCTCCAGGAAGGCCAGGTAGTCCCGCAGAGCCTGCTCTGCGCCGTCGGCTGCGGCCTCGAGCTCCGCCCGCTGTGGCTCGGGGAACTCGGCGCGCAGCGAGCCGTCCACCCAGCTCACCAGAGCCGCGACCTGGTCGATGGCGGTGCTGGTGTGCACCGGCGAGGGCGAGCCGAGGCGTGCCTGGGCCTGGTTCAGGAACGTGGGCAGGCCCTCGAGCCGACCTCGAAGGCTGGCCATGCGATCCTCGACCGGAGCGAACTCCCTGGAGACCAGGCCATCGAGTCCAGAGCTGACGGTGTAGGCCGCGTACAGCGGGTTGGTCTCCCACCCCCGCAGCTGCTCTGCGGAGAAGATGCCCGCCTCGAGCTGATGAGCCAGGATGGCAGCGTCCACCCGCTGCTCGGGATCGAGGGCCCCAGCGTCGATGGCGTCCAGCTCGGCGAGCACCCCGCGAGCCCAGGCCGCCTCGGCGGCCTCGGCCCCGGCCGAGACGTCGGGCCAAGCCCCGTCGAAGCGATGATCCCCCAGGTAGGTGGCGGAGACGGGATTGCGGGCGAGCCAGTCCTCGAGGAAGCGCTCACCCAGCTGCTCGAACTGCTCGGACGCGGTGGGTGCCACGGGGACCTCCGGTGGCGTGGGGTGCGTGCAGGAGATCAGCGCGACGGCCAGGCCGGCCCAGCGATAGCGAGGGTGCATGGTTCACTCCGTTCAGGGGCCGATGCCGCAGAGCTCCTCGCTGTCGACATCCCAGTCGGCCATGCCATCGAGCACGAAGGTCTGCATGCCCGAGTTGCCGAAGTCGAGCCCGAAGAACACTGCGTCGCGCCACATGGCGTACAGGTGCAGGGTGTCTTCCCCACGGGGGAGGTACACCTCGAGCTGGTAGTCCTGGAACATGCCCCGGTCTTGATCGTCGTTGGTGTAGGCCGGCGCCTCGAGGACGCCACGGGACACCAGCAGGGGTCCAGGGAGCTGGTCGTCGATGGACTCGACATAGCGCATCGTGCCCAGGATGCTGGCTTCGTAGGACACGCCGGTGTCTTCGACCACGTAGGTGGAGCGCCACTCGAGCCACTCGGTCTCGCGGGCCTGGTAGGCCTCGAGATCGCTCAGGTACTCCCGGTCGTAGCTGACGTATGTGCCCGGGTGCATCTCGTCCTGATCGGCGGCGTAGACTTGATATTCGAGCAGGCTGGTGGAGCAGGCCACGTCGTTGGCCATGAAGACGCCGTGCAGGTCCTCGCGGCTCTCTTCCCCCTTGTCCACGAGGGTGAGCTCCTCCTGGTTCAAGGTGGTGATGCTGCCGTCGAGGGGCCCGTCGAAGCTGCCGCCATCCAGCGCCGCGTAGAGGTTGACCGCCCCCGCCTGCAGGGCGTCGGATCCTTCGTCGTCCAGGTGCTGCCAGAACCAGTGGGCCAGCCCGTCGATGTCCTCGGGCGCAGGCTCGACCTTGCAGGCCAGAGCGATCAAACCGAGACAGGTGATGAGCAGGCGTTCACGCATGGCGGCACAATAACCCCGAATCCCGATCGTCAGCCGCTAGGCAGAGCCCTGCCATCACCGAGCTGACAGCTCTCCAACCGCATCAGCGGTTGGAGTAGTAGCCGCGGTAGTACTCCTGCAGCTGGGCGTAGCGGGCCTGGAGGGTTCGGTCCTGCGCACTGGCGCGGAACTTCTGGGACCACCAGGCATCGACAGCGGCCCAGTCGTGGGCGCTCATGCCGAAGTTGGCCAACAGCTGAGCGCTGTCCCAGCCCTTCCCCTGCCCCACCTCGAGGGCCACGGAGATCTCCACCCAGCGCTCGATGGGCGCTGGCTCGGCGCTGGCAGGAGCCTGAGGAGCAGCCGGGGCGGCCGGCCGCTGCTGGACGGGGGCCTGCTGCTGGGGGGCAGGGGCCTGCTGCTGGACCTCGGGCCGAGGCTGCGCCACGGCTTGTTGCTCGTTGGGCCGCAGCTGGGCCTCGAGCCCCGGCTGCTGCTGAGGGGCCAACTGCGCGGGGGCACCCCCATACTTGCGGAGCTCGGACAGGATGCTGTGGGAGGAGTCCTGGGCCATACGCTGTTGCCAGATGGGGTGGACCCTGTCCCAGAGCGCGCGCTCGATCTGAACCCGGCCGATGATGCTCTCGACCGGGTGGCCCTGGCTGATGTGGCCCCAGGCCCAGGCCCAGGTCTGATAGGCCACGCCCTCGATAGGCTCGAGCAGAGCCTGGGGATCCGCAGCGGCGGCAGCCGGGGAGGTGGCGGTGGCGGTGGTGGGCTCCGGGCCCGGTTCGGGGC
>CAZHIK010000587.1:0-1140 GCA_964532635.1 uncultured Enterobacterales bacterium | reverse complement strand
CTTCTTGTCCACCAAGCCAGCCACCACCGGCGCGCTGTAGTCCTCGCCCTTGTTGATAGCGAGGAAGCCCAGAGCACCAAGGCCCAGGTGGAACACCGAGCCCAGGCCGCAGATGGCGTAGCCGACCCAGCCGATCACCCCGACGAACAGAGCCTGCTTGAGCTGACGCTGGAACCAGGCGGAGTCCTCCTGGCCGGGGACCTTCCACACGAAGTTGCAGACGCCCCAGCCAAAGGCTCCCCAAAGCGCGACGAGGATCCACATGATCTTGGCTCGATCCCGCAGTTCCTGGGGGACACCGATCTGATCGAGGGTGAGCGTCTCGCTGTTGCTCATGGCATCCTCACCGGCCGTAGCCTCGGCCCTGGCTTCCCTGGATCCGCGCTGCGCTGTGCCGTCACACACTGAGGTCACGAGGAGCCAAGGTCGCGACGGCGTGCGCACCGCCACCGATGATGGCGGTTTCTCCCCCCCTATCACGCGTGCCTGTAGCGATCGAGACGGCCGTGGGGAAGGGGCCGATGGGTCGGTACCCACCGCGCAGACGGCGGCCCGGGTGGCTGGTGCCAGGGGCACGGAGGAGCTCGGGGGCAGGACATTTCTTTTCGTTTGTTCGTTTTGTTTACCTCTCCTTTTCATTATTTTTTCCTTCCTTTTTCTATTGTTTCCGTTCTTGCCTTCTGTTACCATGCCCCCATGGCAAGACCCCGAACACGCAGCGACGAGCAGATCTCGGGTGCCGTCCGAGCCGTGCTGCTCGAGCACGGCCCCTCGGCTCCCGTTTCCGTGATCGCCCGAAAAGTCGGCCTGAGCGCCCCTGCGATCCTCGGCCGCTTCGGCTCGCGGGCAGCCCTGGTCCAAGCCGCGCTGGCTCCCCCCTCCCCCGCCGCAGCCCTCGCCGCGCTCCATGCCGAACCCTCGGAGCCGGGCTTCGAAGACCAGCTGGAGTCCACCCTGCACCTCCTCGGCACCTGGTACCAGCGCGCGGTGCCGGCCAAGCTGCTGCTCCGCATGTCCGCCCCCGGCCAGCGTCCCCGCCGGCTCGCTGCCGATCCACGGGAACCCCGCCTCCGGCCCACCCTGGCCATCTGGCTGGCCAAGGCTCGAGCCCGCTCCCTGATCGGCCCGGGGGATCCCCAT
>CAZHIK010000586.1:0-6140 GCA_964532635.1 uncultured Enterobacterales bacterium | reverse complement strand
GGGCGGGGGTAAACCCCGCCCATACATCAGCCCGTAGCGCCTCTCACGGTCGGTCCGCACCCCTGTGGCCGTCAACTAGAGGCTCTCGCAGCGCATGCGCAGCTTCGCGGCGCCGCTGCAGGCGAGCTCGAGCTGGGCCTGGGCGTCGTCCAACTGGGCCCGCATGTCCTTGTGTTGGGCAGCGCAGTCGGCCTCCTGGTGCACGTAGGGCCGACACTGGGTGGCGCCCTGGCCGTAGCTCTTCACACAGTCATCGAGGAAGCTGTCCACGCGACCGCAGTACAGCGCGACGTTCTGCAGCTCGTCGAGGCAGGCCTGCTCGTAGTTCTCGGCGCTCTTGCACCAGACATCGAGCTCCTGGAGATCTACGAAGCAGCTCTGACGGGCCGCGTCGATGGAGTCGTCCCGGACAGCGACGACAGCGACGGGCTTGGCCTGGGAGGCCTGCTTGTCGGTGGAGACGCCCTGGCGGCTCGGGGTGGGCGGGCTGGCAGCAGGGACGACGACCTCGGGTTCCACGTAGTGGGCATGCTCGGGGAGCCGCTCCACGTAGGAGCCCTGGTCGGGCAGGTCGGAGTCTTCCAGCTCCCACTGGGAGTCGTCGCTGTCGCCGCCCAGGGGGAACTCCCAGTTGTTGATGACGTCGATGGGGGTGCAGCCGGCGGTGACGACGGTGAACAGGGCGGACATGATGGTGATGCTGCGCATGGGGTACCTTCCGGTGGGGGGTGTTGGGTGTCGCCCAGGGAAGGAGCAGGATGCGTGCCAGCTGCGTGCCCCCATGTCCGATCACTGTTCAAAGCTGGTTTTCGCGAGCCATCCCGCCACGTGAGGTGCCGGACGGTGCTCGCCCGCGTCACGGCATGACGCGGTGACGCAGCCTCCGCGTCACCGGGGGACGCGGACCCGAAGGAGGATCAGAATCCCCGCCCCTCCGCCAGGTACTCCCGCTCTTCCGCCGTGCTCTTCCGCCCCAGGCCTCGTTGCGGTGGGGGAAGCGGCCGAAGCGCTCGATGACGGCCGCGTGCTTGCGGGCGAACTCGGCGGCGTTGGCGGCGGCCTCGCCCACCGGGCCCTCGGTCTCGGCCGCCAGGGCCTCGAACAGCTCCACCGATCGGGGTTGGTTCGGATCGTCGCCGAACCAGAAGTGCAGGATGGTCCGGGGGCTGGTCACGGGGACTCCTTCACTGGAGGGGGTGTCACCCAAGCTGAGCACGTTGCCACCGCTCGGCCACCGCCGGCCCGGGAAGCTGTATGCTGGTCGCCCGTCCCGTCCAGGAGTCCGTCCATGCGCCCCTTCGACCTGTCCCTCGGTGCGGCCTTCATGATCGCCTGTGGAGAGGCCCCGCCGCCCGAGAAGGCCCCCGCGCCGCCGCCCGCCCCCACCCCCGCAGAGGCCATCGCGGACCCGGCCCCCGGCTGTCCCGCCGACCCGGTGGAGATGGTGGAGGCCGCCTACGGGCCCTACCTGGCCGGAGACTTCGCCAAGCTGGAGACGGTCACCTGCTGGTCCGGCGAGACCCTCGCGCTGATCCGAACCAAGCGCCTCTCCTACGACCCCGTGGTCAACGCCCAGGACTTCCACATCGCGAACCTCGTGGTGAGCGCGGTGGACGCGGACACCGTCAAGGCCCGCTTCGACAACTTCGACACCCCCGTAGAGCTGACCTGGGAGCTGGTGGACGAAGACGGCTGGCGCGTTCAGGACATCCGGACCGACGAGCAGTCCTTCCTGGCCGAGCTGAAGACCGCACCGGGTGTGGACGAACCGCTGTAAGCTGCTCGGCACCGCCCCGTTCCCCCTCCCCACGGAGGTCCCATGCTCACGTTGCTCGCCCTGGCGCTCGCCCAGGCCCACGCCATCCCCTGCGCCGCCCATGTGGAAGGAGAGCGGGTGATGCTCGCCGATCCCATCGCCTTCGAGCCCCGCACCGCCACCCTGACCGAGGCCAGCGCGGGCCCCGTGCAGGGCATCGCCTGCCTGCTCGAGGAGCAGCCCGAGCTGCAGCTTCAGATCGAGGTACACACCGACGCCCGAGGATCGGAGCGCTACAACCTGAACATCAGCCAGCAGCGCGCCGACGCCATCGTGGTCGCCCTGCTGGCCAAGGGGATCGCCGCCGAACGTCTCACGGGTCTGGGGCGGGGCGAGTCCATGCCCGTGGAGCACGATGACTGGGCCACCAGCCAGGCCAAGAGCCGCCGCATCGAGCTGTGGACCGAACCCGACGGAAGGCCCCCGGCGCCCGTCATCGAGCCGCCGCCGGAGCCGGAACCCATCCGGGTCGAGGTGCCCAGCACGGCCCCCAGCCTGTGCTCCATCCTCTCCGACATAGGCCCCACCACGCCCTACATCTCGAGCGCCAGCTCCTGCATAAGCGAGGCCGGGGGGTGGGTCTGCCACTTCGGCGAGCCCACGACCACCCTGGCTGGCCGGGTCCAGGCCTGCCTCGGCGGCGTGCGTGACGGCGACGAGCTCTACGTGACCCTTCCCCACGGGCGCGTGAGCGTCACCGCGGATCGAGCTGGACCGAGCGGGAGCGTGCTGCGGTACCAGCCCGCCGACTGAGCCCAGAGCGGTACGCGAGCCTCAGTTGGAGCCGGGCACGTCGGCCTGGCCCCACTGATCGAAACCCCAGCACACAGGCGCCCCGAAGGGCCCGACGCCGCAGCTGTGGTAGCCCGCCGCCACCACCGCCGTGAACGGTAGGGTCGCAGGAGCGTCGCACTGGCCGTAGTCCGTGGATTCACAACCCCAACAGCTGACCAGGCCGTCGATGCCCAAGCCGCAGCTGTGCACGATACCGCCGCTCACGGCATCGAAGCTCCCCTCCGGCGGCGTGGCCTGCCCGTCGTCGTCCGCACCCCAACAGCTCAACGTGCCGTGGCCGTCGATGGCGCAGCTGTGGTACATGCCCGTGCCAAGGGCGGAGAAGCTACCCTCGGGGGCCCCGCCCACCTGGCCGTGGTCGTAGACGCCATAGTCCACCCCCCAACAGCTCAGCGCGCCCGCAGCATCGAGGGCACAGCTGTGGAAGCCGCCAGCGACCACCGAAGCGTAGCTTCCGACGGGGGCGTCGAGCTGGCTGTAGGTCTCGTTGCCCCAGCAGTTCAGGGCGCCATGGCCGTCGATGGCACAGGCGTGCAGGCGGCCGGCCGAGAAGGAGCTGAAGCTGTCAGCCGGAGGAGAGGCCTGGCCGCTGGAGTCGGTGCCCCAGCACTGAACGGCGCCGGCCGCGTCCATGGCGCAGCTGTACTGCCAGTCGGCGCTGATGGACACGAACCTGCCTTCGGGAGGCTCACACTGCCCGTAGGCGTTCTCCGCCTCGCAGCCCCAGCAGTGCACGGCCCCGTCCTGGTCCAATCCGCAGGTGTGCGCCGTCCCCGCGGTGATGTCCGCCAGCGCAGGGGTCGGGCCGCGGCAGTCGCTCTGCTCTGCGTCGCTGCCGATGATCTCTTCGCGGATGGCGAAGCTGCCGGAGATGACCACGCCCTCCTCGGAGACCATGTACAGCTCGCCACCGAGCTCGAGCTCGAGGGGCTGGCCCTCGAAGTCTCCAGGCTCGTCACCGGCACTCAGCTGCTGCAAGTCGATGGCGCCCCAGCTCGGCCCGAAGGCTCCCTCCCAGTCATCCCCGACACCTTCGCAGTCCCAGGTCACCCAGGAGGCCTCGTCGCTCTGCAGCAGGTAGAGTCCCGAGCCGCACAGGCCGGTCCGGTTGACGCTCAGAGAGCAGTCGAAGCCACCGGGCTCATAGGCCGAGAGGTCGAGCTCCAAGGAGCTGAACATGGGAGGCTCGTCAGGATCGAAGTCGAGGGTCGCCCCGATCTCGGTAGCCACGCACCCGTCGAACGCGGCGCTGCTGCCGTCCGGGAAGCTCAGCTCGAAGCTGGCCACGCAGTCGGTGTCGGCGTCCGTGTCACTGTCGGCGTCGGCGTCGGCGTCGGCGTCGGTGTCGCTGTCGGCGTCGGTGTCGCTGTCCGTGTCGGTGTCGCTGTCCGTGTCCGTGTCCGTGTCACCCTCAGGGGGCACGCCGGTGTCATCCTTGGGCTCGCCGTCGTCGAACAGACAGCCCACGAGCAGCGCGAGCGCCGCTGGGCACAACCATCTCGCCATGACCTCCTCCTCGCCGGATCCCAATTCGGACCAAGCTTTGTGGACCATAGCACAGGCCCCGGTGGGCACCCGCGCGCGCAGCCCACGGACGAGCTAGGAGTCCGATGCCCACCACCTTGGAGCCCCCATGGCCGAGCCCTTCAAGAACCTGATCAACGCCGACAAGGTCCACGAACTGGCCGAGCGCCTGGCCGCGGTGATCCCCGAGTTCGACCGCCGAGCCTTCGAAACCGCCGCCAATGACGGCCTCGAGGATCTCGAGCTCAAGGCTCGGGTGGCCCAGCTCGCCGACGCCATGCACCCCCACCTGGACCCCGACGTGCCCACGGCCCTGGGCCAGCTGCTGGCCAGCATGGGCCCCCCGCTGGTGGGCACCGACGGCGTCACCGCCAGCATCACGGACTGGCCAGTGCTGCACTGGGTGCACCAGCACGGCGCCGAGCACCCCGACCACACCCTGCCCGCCCTGAGGGAGATGACCCGCCGCTTCAGCGCAGAGTTCGCGGTGCGACCACTGCTGAACCGGAACCTCGAGGACACCCTCGAGGTGCTGAAGGGCTGGCTCGACCACCCCGACGTACACGTGCGCCGCTGGCTGTCCGAGGGCACCCGCCCCCGCCTGCCCTGGGGCGGCAACATCAAGGCCCTGCAGCAGGACCCCAGCCCCACCCTGCCCATCCTGGAGGCCCTGTACCAGGACCCCGAGGAGTACGTGCGCCGCTCGGTGGCCAACAACCTCAACGACATCTCCAAGGACAACCCCGAGGTGGCGATCCTGGTGGCGAAGCGCTGGTGGGACCCCGACAGCAAGGAGACCACCAAGCTCATCAAGCACGCCCTTCGGGGTCTCATCAAGGCCGGCCACCCCGGCGCCCTGGAAGTACTCGGCTATGGCCCGCCCACGGGCCTCGATCTCTCCCTTCGGCTCGAGCCCACCATCGTGGCCATCGGCTCCAAGCTGGCCGTCCACGTCACCCTGACCAACACCGGGGACCAGGAGTTGGCCCTGCTGCTGGACTACGCCGTGCACTACCGCCGCAAGAGCCCTGGCCTGTCCCGCAAGGTCTTCAAGTGGACCACCCGCCGTCTGGCTCCCGACGCGACCCTCGAGATCACCAAGAACCAGACCATGAAGCACGCCAGCATCCGGCGGCTGTTCCCGGGGGCCCACAAGATCGAGATCCTGGCCAACGGTGAGACGATGGGCGAGGCCGAGTTCACGCTGGTAGAGTGAATCGAAGCTTGGAGGCCCATTGTCTCGGGACGTGCTGTCACCACTGCTGCTCGCCACGCTGTGGACGGCCTTCGCCCTGGTCTGTCTCGGCCTGTGGCTCCGCGGCGGCCGCGGTCCCCTGCTGACGGCCAAGCTTCGGCTGGGCGGGCTGATCCTGGGCGTGAGCGGTCTGGCGCTGGGCAGTTCCTGCGAGAGCGAGCCCACCTGCTACTTCTGCCCCGGCTGCGGTGCCGAAGAGACCGGCGACACAGGGGAGCGTGCGACGGACGACGAAGGACCCCGGCTGCACCCGTGCAAGGACACCCTGGACAACGACGGGGACAGCTGGATCGACGACGAGGATCCCGACTGCGTGACGGGCTACGACGAGGTCGGCCACGGCACCACAGCCTGCAACGACGGAATCGACAACGACGGCGACAGCTGGACCGACAGCCTGGACTCGGGCTGCGAGGACGCGCTGGACGACAGCGAGTAGGGCGGGCTGTCGGCAGAGCCCAGAGCAAGCGACGTAGGGGAGCACTTCATGTGCTCCCGACGGGATTCCAGCGATCCGGGAGGAGGTAAACTCCTCCCCTACGTTTGCTCTCGCCAGATCCTACCGACCGAGCACTGGCATCACCCCTCACCCCCAAACTCCGTCACCGCCTCCAGCGGCGCCTGCGGCCACACCAATCCCTGCTTGGGCGGCATGGAGTTGTAGACCTGGGTGATGTCGAGCCCCGCCAGCTCCAACCCCAGCGGGCCGCGGAAGGCGCCCAGGGTGCCGCGCAGCAGCACACTCTCCAT
>CAZHIK010000585.1:0-6162 GCA_964532635.1 uncultured Enterobacterales bacterium | reverse complement strand
GGGGGACTGCGACGACACCAACCCCGACAGCTACCCGACGGCGGTCGAGCTGTGCGACGGGTTCGACAACGACTGCGACGGGGTCGTGCCCGCCGACGAGGTCGACGAGGATCTCGACGGCGTGCTGCTGTGCGACGACGACTGCGACGACCTGGACGACCTCGTGTACCCGGGCGCCGACGAGCTGTGCGACGGCTTCGACAACGACTGCGACGGGGTCGTGCCCGACGACGAGCTGGACGCCGACGCCGACGGCTTCATGGGCTGCGAGGACGACTGCGACGACTCCGATCCGCTCGCCACGCCCGACGGCGTCGAGGACGACGCGGAGCTGTGCGCCGACGGAATCGACAACGACTGCGACGAGCTGATCGACGAGGACGACCCCGACTGCGCCGGCCTGGGCGATGACGACGACGACGACAGCGCCATCGACGACGACGACGACGCGGTGGGGGACGACGACGACGACGACGCAACCAACGTCGGCTGCGCCTGCGGCTCGTCGATCGCGGCGCGGGCCACCACCGGCGGAGGTTTCGCTCTGTTGCTGGTCGCCGCCTCGTGGCCGCTGCGTCGTCGTCGCGGCTGAGCAGCCGCCGCCGAGCTACCGGGTCTGCGTCTTCGGCGCGGGCTCCGTGACCGCCGCGACGGTCTCCTCGCCGGTGAGCCGGTCGAGGGCGACCTTCGCCTGGGGCAGCGCCCTGGGGCCCTGCAGGTCGATGTAGGTGCGCAGCAGCGCCTCGGCGCGGGCGGCTTCGCCCTCGCCCTCGAGGGCCAGGCCCAGGAGCATCATCGCCTCGAACCGGGTCGGGTCGAGCCGCAGCGCGGAGGCGGCGGACTTGTGGGCGCGCTCGTACTCACCGGCCTCGAGTTCGGTGCGGGCGAACTCGACCTGGCGGAGCGCCTCGTCGGCGATGGTGGAGGTCTCGGCCTGCGCGTCGGCCGGCGCGAGGGCCAGCGGGGCGGCGACGGCCAGGGCGAGCAGCAGGACCATGAGGGAGCGGGCGGTGGTTCGGGTCGTCGTGGTCATGCCGGCTCCGGGGTCTCGCCAGCGGTGTCACTGGCCTCACCGTAGAGATTGGGGGCCAGACCACTTACTCCCCACTTCAGCCCCTTACAGCCCCTTACACAGCTCCTGCAAGAAGCCCCCGAGCGGCTCCCCATGCCCTCTTCAGCTCCCTTGGCCGTCGCATGCGAGAGATTCCTCGCCACACCTGCCTCGGCCGGAAGTAGAAGCTCCGGTAGATGTCCATCGCCGCCGCCTTCAGGTCGGCGGTCGTCAGCTCGGTGTCCAGGTAGGGCAGCTCCTTGAGCGGCTGCAGGTCGAGGCTGTGCTGGCGCCAGAAGTCGTCGCCCGTGCGCTCCACGTACTCGATGTACAGCGGGCTGCCGGGCAGCATGAAGATCGGCGCCACCTGGATGAAGTCCAGGTCGAGGCTCAGGATGAACCGCTTCGTCGTCTCGATGCTCTGGGCGGTCTCGCCGGGGCTGCCCAGCAGGAAGAAGCCCACCCGCAGCAGGCCCGCTTCGCGGGACTGCCGGAAGGCGGCCCGGGCCTGCTCCACCGTGGTGCCTTTGCGCAGCCGGTCGACGATGGCCTGGGAGCCCGACTCGATGCCGAAGGACACCGTGGTGCAGCCCGCGCGCCGCATGGCGCGGAACAGCTCGGCGTCCACGTGGTCCACCCGGGTCTGGACGGTGAAGGGCAGGGGACGGCGCTGGCTGGCCAGGGCGTCGCAGAGAGCCAGGGTGTGCTCCCGGTCGAGGCTGAACACGTCGTCCTTGAAGTGCAGCACCGTGAAGCCCAGGCTTCGGAGCAGCTCCACCTCGGCCAGGACGTTCTCCGGGGAGCGGTGGCGGTAGGCGGTGCCGTAGGAGTTGCGCAGGGTGGGGGAGCAGTAGGTGCAGGGGTAGGGGCAGCCGCGGATGCGTCGCACCCGACGCACGGGGTGGTAGACCCGGTAGCCGCGGTCCCGCAGGGCGTGATGGGCTGGGAAGGGCAGGGTGTCCAAGTCGCGGCGCAGGGGGCGCTCGGGGCTGGCCGCCGGAGGCTCCCCGGCCAGCAACAGGCCGGGCACGCTGGCCGGGTCTCCGCTGGGCAGGGTGGTGGCCAGCTCCACCACGGTCTCCTCGTACTCCCGCACGGCGCAGGCGTGGTAGGCCCCGGGCCCCAGCAGGCTGACAGGCTCCACCGAGGCGTGCTGCCCCACCGCCAGCAGGAAGGCTTCGGGCAGCCGCTGCCGCAGCGCTTCGGCCAGCTGCAGCATCAGCGGTGCCACCGAGCTGATGCCCTGGACCGCGATCAAGCGGGGACGCTCGGCCTCGAGCTGTCGCAGCAGGCTGTCGAGGTCGTAGCGGCCCAGCTCCGTGTCGATCAGGCTCCAGGGGATGCCGCGCTCCTCGAGCAGGCCAGCTGCGTAGGCCAGCTCGATGGGCGCCATGACGTTCTCGGGGTGGTGCGCCTGCAGCTCGAGCCAGGACGCCAGCCGTACCAGCGCCACACCGCCCACAGGGCGGGGGGGGCTGCGGGTCATGCCGCCTACCAGACCCCGTCCGGTCCGCCGTAGGCACCCATGTCGTTGGTGCTGCCGTCGGCGTCGTTGTAGCTGCTGGACGGGTTGCCGGCGTCGATGCAGGGGGAGCCCGACAGCAGGGTCCAGTCGTCGTTGAAGTAGTTGCCGTCGTCGGTGATGCTGGTGTAGAGCGGGTTGGAGGCGATGTTGCCGCTGGACCCGGTGACGTCGGTGGTGCCGTAGTAGCCGCCGTCGGCGTTGCCGTAGACGTCGTTGTAGCGGCCAGTGAAGCTGGACGAGCCGGTGGCGTGCACGCCGTAGCCGTCGCCGGAGTTGGCCAGGATGCTGTTGCTCACCACGCCTGTGGAGCTGCCGCTGATGAACAGGCCGCCGCCAGCGGTGGCGTCGTTGTAGGAGATGTCGGCGTTGATCACCGACAGGGTGCCGTCGATGATGGCCAGGCCGCCGCCGCTGTCGCTGGCGTCGTTGAAGGCCACGATCACGTTGGAGAGGTTGACGGTGCCGCCGTCGGTCTCGATGCCTGCTCCGGTCTCGGCCTGGTTGCCCACCACGAAGGAGCGCTCGAGGTCCAGCGCCGCGCCGGACTCGACGTAGATGCCGCCGCCGTCGTCGGCGTAGCTGTCGGTGACGGTGATGGCCGCCATGGTCAGCGTGCTGTTCCGCAGGCAGATGCCGCCGCCGTAGGAGAAGTAGTAGTAGTTGTCGGTGCTGCTGGTGCTGTCGGGAGGCATCCGCAGCTGGTTGTTCACGATCACCAGGTCGTGCAGGGTGGGGGTGGCGCCGTCGATGAAGATGCCGCCGCCGCAGCGGGTGGTGTAGGTGTCGGTGCAGGTGTCACCGCAGCCGCAGCTGTAGCTGGTGGAGCTGACCTGCTCGACGCCCTGGCCGTTGATGAGGGTGAAGCCCGCCAGCTCGGTCACGGGGCCTTCGGCGTCGTCGAAGCTCACCACCGGACCGGCTGAGCCGCCGTCGATGATGGTGGTGGCGGAGCCCTCGATGCTGAACACCGACACGCGGTTGCCCGCGAAGTCCACGTTCTCGCTGTAGGTGCCGGGCTCGACCGCGACGCACTGGGAGGCGTTGCGGATGCCCAGGTTGATGGTGGGCCAGGGGTTGGCGGCCGAGCCGTTGGCGCCAGAGCTGCTGGCGGAAGAGTCCACTACGTGGGGCTCGGTGCGGTCGGAGTCGTCGCAGTCCACCTCGTTGTCCACGCCGTCGCACTGCAGGGCCATGGTGCCCGTCTCGCCGAAGCCGTCCCCGTCGGCGTCGGTGGCCAGCCAGTCGGCGTCGACCGCGTTGTCGTCGATGTCTCCATCGCAGTCCTCGTCCACGCCGTCGCAGTGCTCGTCGGCACCGGGGTGGATGTCCCGGTCGTTGTCGTTGCAGTCGGAGTCGGAGTCGTAGCCGTCGCCGTCGTTGTCCACCGGGATGTCGGTGTCGGCGTCGGAGTCGCTGTCGGCATCCGCGTCGGCGTCGGCGTCGGCGTCGGCATCCGCGTCTGCGTCTGCGTCTGCGTCTGCGTCTGCGTCGGTGTCGGTGTCGGCGTCAGCGTCGGCGTCGGCGTCGCCCTCGACGTAGCCCGAGTCGTCTGTGGGCTTTTCCTTGATGAAGGGGCAGGCCGTGAGAGCGAAGGGCAGGGCGATGAGGATGAGTGCGTGGGCGCGCATGTGGGACTCCGAATGGGGGCGCGATCGGGACGGGCTGACGGGCGGTTCGTAATCGAGACTACAGACCACCGCGAGCGCATAGGTGGCTTTGTATATGGCGCGTGCGCGAGACTCGGGGGGTCACCGGGGGGTCATTTCTCTTTGGCCCGGCGCTTCTGCTCGGCCTTCCAGCCCTTTGGATCGTACTCGGCCCACAGCCGGTCCCGCTCGGCCTCCCAGTCGTAGAGCTCGTAGGCGTGGCCGGCTTGGTCCAGGGACGCCGTCACCGCGTCCACGGGGCCCACCAGCGTGATGACCTCGCGGTCCTTGCAGCCCTGGATCACCGAAGGGAAGTCGGTGACCGCCACAGCGCCCAGGCGAGCGCCGTGCTCGCCGATGTGGTTCCAGTCGTGGTCCAGCTCGAGGGGCTCCACCAGGCGGTCGAGCATCTGGCTGGTGCTCTGTTGGTTCAGCACGTAGCCGCGGGCCTCGCGCAGGGCGAAGAGCTTCAGCACGTTGGGGTCGAGATCACCGCGGTCGGCCCTGTCCACCAGATCGAGGAAGGTGTCGACCACCAGGCCCGAGGCGTCGGTCTGGGCGGTGGTGACCATGCCCAGCCGCGCCGCGCCGCCTGCGTAGGCCCGGGTGAAGACGCCGGAGCCGTAGGTGACGCCGGCGTTTTCGCGCAGGGTGTTCCAGGCCAGCTCGTCGAGCACGTCGGCCATCAACCGCCGCGCCTCGTGCTCGCCCGCCTCGACGGGGGCCAGCTGGCACTGCAGCCAGATCTCGGTCTGGGAGACCTGGGGCTTGTCGAGCACCCAGATCTTCCGCTCGGCGGGCTGGGCCAGGGGCTTCATGGGCTCGATGGGCTGGGCCGTGCCGGGCTCGGCGTGCCAGCCGGAGTACAGCTCGCGGACCTCGGCCTCGGTGGCGTCGGCGTCGAAGCGGCCGACCACCACCAGGGTGGCGTTGGCGGGCTGGTACTGGCGATGGATCCAGCTCTCGCTCTGCTCGTCGCTGAGGGCCTCGAGGGCCTGAATGTCCTCGTCGCCCAGGCTGTTGCCCAGGGGGTGACCCGCGAACAGGGCCGCGTCGGCCAGCCGCTCGGCCCAGTGCTCGGGCATGTCGCGGTCGGACAGCAGCTGCTTCTTCAGCTCGCGGGCGTAGGCCTTGGCACCACCGCCGTCGACCTCGAGGTTCTGCAGACGGCGCAGCATCAGCCACAGCTGCGCGTCGAGGTTGCCGCTCGAGCCGTTGACCTCGAGCACCCGCACGTCGCCAGTCTCCCACTCCTCCCAGGCGCCGCCGATGCGCAGCGGGGCCTCGTCGAGGGGGTACTCCAGATCGGACGGGGCGGAGCTGGTCTCGGACCAGGCGAAGCGATCCAGTCCAGCGATCGGCTCGTGCAGCTCGCCGCCGCGCACCAGCAGTGCGGTGCGGGTGATGGGAACCTCGCCGTATGGATACAGCACCACCCGCAGGCCGCTGTCCAGGCGGAAGTCCCGCAGGGCGCTCAGATCGGGCTCGACGGTGATGGCCGCGATGGTGTCGGCGTCGACGGTGTCGAGGTCGATGACGGTGTCCGCGGCGGACTCCCGGGGGTGGCCCGTGTAGCCACCCGCATCCGCCAGGCCGGGGTCGTCGTCGTCGTGGAAGGGCTCGAGCACCACGGCCACGTAGCGGTCGCGGGTGAGGTACTGGTTCGCCAGCATCGCGGCTTGTTGGCCGTCGATGCTGCCCAGCCAGCCGAAGCTGGTGGAGAAGTAGCGGGAGGTGCCGGTGAAGTGGGTGAACAGGGCGGCTTCCGTGCCGCGGCTGCTGAACAGGCTGGCCACCTCGTCGGCGGAGCGGAACACGTCGGCCATGACCTGCAGGCTCGATCGGCTGTAGTACTGCTCCTGGAAGCGCCGCATCTCCGGGTCCCACATCTGATACAGCCCGTCGGCCGCCTTCTCGATCATCTTCTGAGGCTTTGCATC
>CAZHIK010000584.1:0-6163 GCA_964532635.1 uncultured Enterobacterales bacterium | reverse complement strand
GGTCATCTCCTCGAGGTTCACCGAGGCGGAGCCGAGGTCGACGCTCAAGCTGGCGCCGTAGGTGAAGTCCAGCTCGAGCACGATGCCTTCGGCGGTGTCGTCTTGGAAGCGCACCTGGATCACGCACTCGGCGCTGGGGTTGTTCGGATCGCGATCCCAGAAGAACTTCTGGGTGGCGCCGGCGCCCAGGCCCTGCTTGTTCCAGTGAAAGACCTCGCTGCCCTGGGTGCACTCCACGTCGAGCACGCCCACCGCCCGGGGTGGGGTGATGAACAGGCCCGGCCTGTCGTTCCCTTCCAAGTGGGTGGGGTAGCCGAACTGCAGATCGGTGGCACCGGCGATGGAGGCGATGAGCAGTAGAGGGAGCATGGGGACCTCTGAGAGCGGACGAAACCGATGTAGGGGAGGGGTTTATCCCCTCCCAAGCGCGCGTGGCGTTTGTCGGCAGCCACCATCGTGATCGGCGCGAAGTAGGAAGCGCCACCAACGAACCACGGCAGCCATGGACGGGGATGAACCCCGCACCTACAGCGCGTCTTCCAGCCAGCCCAGGACTTCCTTGCCCTGGGTGTCCCAGGCCTTGGTCAGGGCCCACTCGGGGAAGTCGCCGAGCAGCTCGCCGTTCCAGATGTAGGTGACCTTGGTCTGGTTGGCCGAGACAGGCTCGAGGCGCCACTGGCCTTCGGCTCGGGGCAGGCGCACGGAGCCTTCCACCGCGGTGGCCTGGGGGTGGTCCACGGCCACGAAGTCGAAGATCACCTCGTCGCCGTCCTGGCCCTTGGTGTACTTCACCACGTAGTCGCGGTGGGCCAGGGGGAAGGGCATGTCGAGGATGAGGTGGACGATGTCCTCTTCGTAGACCCGGGTCTCGAAGATGCGATCCATGAAGTCGGGGTAGCCCCGGAAGTTCTTGAGCAGCCCCACCAGCTGGGCCATGGAGCCCGGCAGCATCGCTTCGGCCTTGGCCCAGGGCAGGCCGCGGGCGGTGGTGTGGTAGACCGAGACGTGGCCCTCGGACAGGACCTGCCAGCTATCGAGATCGGGGGGCACGGCGGCCGCGGTGGCGGCGAAGAGCAGAGCGTGAATCACGGCGACCTCCACGGGTTCGAGCGAGCCTCTAGCCCGGCTTCCACGCTTCTACCAACCCCGCCGAACGACCTCGACGTCCACGGGATCAGAAGCTCGCGCAAAGACGCAAAGGCGCCAAGGGCCGCGAGAGACGGTGGTGGCTACCGAGCCACGGAGTGCTGCGCTGCTTCTGGGCGGAAGCCAAGTAGATCGATCGAGGGTCACAAAGGTCGACAACACTACTCCCCGCCACGACATCTTCGTGTCTTTGCGTCTTCGCGTCTTTGCGCGAGGCTTTGCTGCGGGAGGTCTCAGAGCGCTTCCGGCGGCAGGTCGGCGGGCTCGAAGCCGAAGGTCTCGTAGAAGAAGGCGTAGTCTTCCACGATGCGCTCGCGGGTGAGGCCGTAGGTGGAGAGCTTGTACTTGTGCTTGCTCTTGTAGGCCCGCTGCTTGTCGGCGGTGGTCTTGATGGTGGCCATCAGCTCGTCGCTGGGCTCGACGTCGAGGAAGGGCAGCATCTCGTCCATCAAGCCGTCGAAGTCGGACATCATGCGATCGAAGTGCACCAGCATGATGTTTTCTTTGGGCAGCTTGCCGGAGCCCCAGTCGTCGTGGAAGAGCTTGGTGAGCTGGAGGAAGCCCGTGTACAGCCGCTCGATGCAGCGCTGCTGCTTGTCTTTGGAGAGCTTTTCGAAGCCGAACATGGGCTCCTGTACGCCCGTGACCAGGGACATGCCCGAGGGCACGAAGGACAGGGGATCGCGGAGCATGTAGAGCAGCCGGGCCTCGGGGAACTCCTTGACGAAGGGGTTGATCCGGGGGCCGAGGGAGAAGAGCTTCGAGACCACGCGGTCGCGCTTCCAGGTGACCAGGTTGCGCTGCCAGACCTTGCGGATGTAGGCGAAGTCGCGGGCGGAGAACTCGCGCTTGTTGGGGTCGAAGTAGTCGGTCATGTCCTGTTCGGCGTGGGACATGACGAAGCCGTAGAGGAAGAAGCCGTCGAAGAAGCGGAAGAACAGCGCGGGATCGTCGGTCTCGACCGAGACCAGGGAGGTCTTGTGCACCGATGCGCTGTGGTGCTTGGCCGGGCTGACCTTCTCCAGGATGGGGATGAAGGGATTGAGCAGCTTCTGCAAGGTGAGGGAGGGGATCAGCTCGTGCCACAGGCGTGTGCCCGCGCCGAAGCCGTTGTCCACCAGGAAGCGCTGCAGGAACGTGGTGCCCGTGCGAGGGTTGCCCACGATGACGATGGGGCTCTTCACCTGGGTCTTGCCCAGCTTGGGGAAGAACAGCGGATCGAGCGCCATGCCGATGGCGACGTTGATGCGCAGGGTGAAGAACATCCAGCCGGTGAACAGGGGCTGGATCCACATCCCGAAGGTCTTGCCGACGGTCTTGTAGGCCAGCAGCAGGCGGTAGATCATGGGGCCTCCGTAGCTGGCGGGGACCTATGGCTGCGCACGACCCACTGCAAGCTCAATACGTCAGGTAGACCGCTCCCCAGGTGAACCCTGAGCCGAACCCCACCAGCATCACCTTCATGCCCCGCTCGAGGCGCCCGTCGGTCTGGGCCTGACACATGGCCATGGGGATGGAAGCGGCGGTGGTGTTGCCGTACTGCTGGATGGTGTGGACCACTTTTTCCGCTGGGAACTTGATCCCTCGCGCCACCAGCTCGTTGATGCGCATGTTGGCTTGGTGGGGCACCAGCAGGTCGATGTCGTGGATGCCGATACAGTTGGCTTCACAGGCCTCGCGGATGGCGCCCTGCATTCCGCCAACAGCATGACGGAAGACCTCACGGCCGTTCATCTTGGGCCAGCGGGCCTCGGGGGGCACCACGCCGTGTTGCCCTTCGTGCTGGATGTAGGGCTTCTTGGCGATGTCCCAGACCTCGAGGCAGAGACTGGAAGCGTAGCGGCCATCGGAGTGCAGGTGGAAGCTGTGCAGCTCCGATGGATCGCCCGGCTCGGAGACCGAGACCACCGCTGCGCCGGCACCATCACCGAACAGCACGGTGACGTCGCGACCTTCGTCGGAAAAATCGAGCGCGTGGCTGTGGACCTCGGCGCCCACGACCAGCACGTTGCGGTACAGCCCGGTGCGCACGAAGGAGGCCGCCACGGTGAGGCCGTAGAGGAAGCCTGTGCACTGGGTGCGCAGGTCCATGGCCGGGACACCGGCCATCTCCATGTGGGCCTGGAAGTAGCTGGACGAGCCGGGGAAGTGGTGGTCGGGACTGAGGGTGGCGAACACGATGAAGTCGATGTCCGCGCGGGTCAGGCCGGCATCGGCGATGGCCGCGTCGGCCGCCGGCACCGCCAGGGCCGAGGTAGAGACGCCTTCGTCGGCGTATCGGCGCTCCACGATGCCGGTGCGCTTTCGGATCCAGGCGTCGCTGGTCTCCATGTAGGCACCGAGATCGTCGTTGGTGACGACGCGCTCCGGCACGTGCATGCCGATTCCCGAGATCCTTGCTCGAACCATGTCAGTGCTCGCTGATGGGGCGATGGAGGGGGCGAGGCGGGAGGGCGGTGGGGACCGCTCCGGCCGATGTTAGCCTCCCGGCGTCAAATCGTCGATGTCCCCGTTGCAATCGTTGTCTTTTCCGTCGTGTGTCTCACCCGCGTCGGGGCGGACCGTCGCATCGGCGTCGTCGCAGTCGCCACGCGTCGAGACGTACCCGGTGGGTTGGTAGCAGGCGTCCATGGGCTGGGTGGCGTCGCCCCAGCCGTCGAGGTCGGCGTCGGGGTACCAGGTGAAGGCGTCGTCGGCGTCGGGCTCGTCGACGGCGCCATCGCAGTCGTCGTCGTGGCCGTTGCAGACCTCCACCGACTCGGGGTGCACAGAGCGGCGGGTGTCGTCGCAGTCCCCTGCGGTGGCGCTGTAGCCCCGGGGCAGGCGGCAGGCCTGGCGGGGGTTGTCGGGATCGCCGAAGCGGTCCCCGTCGCGGTCGGCGAACCAGGTATCTGCGTCGATGGCGTCGTCCTCGTCCACTGTCCCGTCGCAGTCGTCGTCCAGGCCATTGCACAGCTCGGTGGCGCCCAGGTGGGAGCTGGCCCGCAGATCGTCGCAATCGCCCGGGGAGCTGACGTAGCCCTGCGGAGGTCGGCAGGAGAGCACCGAGACACCCGGATCCCCGAAGCGGTCCCCGTCGGTGTCGGCGTACCAGGGGACCGCGTCCACGGCGTCGTCCTCGTCCACCATCTCGTCGCAGTCGTCGTCGATGCCGTTGCACAGCTCGTCGGCGTCGGGGTTCACGCCTGGATCGCCGTCGTCGCAGTCGGCGTGGGGTCCGGGCTCGACCCAGCCCTCGGGGGCGGCGCAGCCGACCTGGGTGGCGTGGGGCGCTCCGAAGCCGTCGCCGTCCGCGTCGCGGTACCAGCTGACCACGTCGATGGCGTCGTCCTCGTCCACGGTGCCGTCGCAGTCATCGTCGATGCCATTGCAGCGCTCGGGAGCACCGCGGCGCACGTCGGGATCGCTGTCGTCGCAGTCCTCCGGCGCACCGGCCGGTACCCACCCGGGCCCGCCCTGGCACGCCAGGCGCTCGGTGCCTGGGGCGCACTGACCGTCGCCGTCGGCGTCCATCACCCAAGGCACGGCGTCCACGGCGTCGTCCTCGTCCACGGTGCCGTCGCAGTCGTCGTCGCGTCCGTTGCAGCGCTCGCTCGCGTCGGGGTGGGTGGAGGCCACGGCGTCGTCGCAGTCTCCCCCGACGTGGCTGGTACCCGGCGGCTGGGAGCAGGCGGTGAAGCCGCCGTCCTCGGCACCGAAGCCGTCACCGTCGGCGTCCACCCAGAAGGGGATGGCGGCACCCTGGTGGCCCGAGGCCTCACAGCCGTGGTCCTGGAGGTGGTCCGTCCGCGGGGGCGGAGGCTGCACGGTCGAAGGTGCGGCGGGCTGGGGGTCGGGGTTGCTGCAGGCAGCGAGCAGCACCAGGAGCAGGGCCGGCCGGGTCATGGGACGCTGGCGGGGGGGCCCAGCAGTTGGCGGATGCGCTGCACCGCTCGCATGACCGAGGCATCGCTGCGCACGTGCTCGAAGTCCTCGACGGGCACCCACTGGGCTCCGTGGACCTCGTCGCTGTCCACCAGCTGTGCGCTGGGGCTGCGGAACAGGAAGCGCAGGTCGAAGTGGAGGTGCTCGGGCTCGCTGCGGCGGGCAGGGATGGTGTGGATGTCGACGTCGAGCAAGCCCAAGGGGGCGCTCGAGGCCCAGCGTCGCAGCTCTGCCAACCCGGTCTCCTCGGCCACCTCGCGGCGGGCCGCGGCGATCAGGCTGGCATCCTCGGCCTCGAAGTGGCCCCCGGGCTGCATCCAGAAGCCGAGCTTGGCGTGGAGGATGAGCAACACTGCGCGCTGGTCGGGGTGCAGCACGAAGCTCGAGGCGGTGAAGTGTCCGGGGGCGAAGGTGGTCCGGGAGAAAGGGTCCAGCCGGCCGGCCAGCCCCGCCTCCACCAGCTCGATCATGCGCTGGCGGTGGTCGGCCTCGGTGGCGTCCACGGGTGGGTGGGCCTCGAGCAGGTCGAGCAGCGAGTGCAGGTGGGCGGTCATGCGCAGCCTACAGGATGGCGAAGCGCACGCCGCGGTTGCTGACCTGCAGGTTGGTGCGCTGGGAGAGGACCAGCGCCTGCTCGAGGATCAGCACCCCACCCAGGATGGTCTCGGCTCGATCGGGCGTAGCGGGGAGCAGGGCCTGGCGCTGTGAAGGCTCGGTGTGCAGCAGCCGATCGATCCACTGCCGCAGGGTGAACAGCCCGAGGGTGAAGCCGTGGACGGCGTTGCCGTCGAGCTTGACCTGGCCGGCTTCGGCCGCAGCCAGGCTGGTGGGAGTGCCCGCCACCGCCACCACGCTCCGCGCCGGCTGCGCTGGCCAGTGTTCGCGCAGGGTGGCCGCGATGTGGGCGCGGGCCCTGGCCACGTCCTGGGGGCGGGCCGGGCCTCCGGAGAAGAAGGCCTCGTGGAGGCGAACGTGGCCCAGCTCGTGGGAGTGGCGGAAGAGAAAGACGAGCTTGCCGGCCAGCTGTGCGTCGGGCTTGACCAGGATGAGCTCCGTGCTGCCGCCGCCGACGTCCACGACCAGGGAAGGTCCC
>CAZHIK010000583.1:0-6164 GCA_964532635.1 uncultured Enterobacterales bacterium | reverse complement strand
CTTAGGATGCTGGCCATCACGTCGAACCTCGAGACCCGCTTCCTGGTGGAAGAGTTGGACAAGGCCATGGACGATGAGAGCACCTGGGCGGGCGCGTGGCGCCTCCAAGCCGGCAACGCCTCGCGCAACAGCTCGAGCTGGGAGGACCTCCCCATCGACGCCACCGACGACGGGGTCGACGACCAGACCGGAGAGGGCTGGGTCGACATCGGGCCGGACGGGAACCGGCAGTCCAAGGGCGTCGGACTCGATCTCGAGCAGACCCTCTCGGGTCCTTCCTACGGCAACGGCAACGCTGTGGTCTTCACCCCGAGGGGCTGGGTCGCCAACCCGGCCGAAGACTTCGACAGCAACGGTTACATCACCTTCCGGCTGGTCAACAAGCTGGCTCTGGCACAAGGTCTGGACGAGGTCGTCCACGTCCGCATCGCCCGCTCGGGCTATGTGAGACTGGAGTCCACGGGCACGGATCTCGAGGGCGAGTCTGTCGGCACCGCGCGGAGTAGCACCTATGGAACTTGAGCACCGCCAGGCGCACGCGCGCAGCCGGGGCGGCTTCACCCTGGTCGAGGTTCTGATCGCCACGGCCTTGCTGGGATTCTCGCTGATCGTGATGTTCGGCTTCCACGCCCAGGCGGCGCGGTCCAACCAGCAAGCCCGCAAGATCACGGCCTGCACCTACCTGGCCCAGGCCCAGCTCGAGCGCCTGCTCGCGCTGTCCTGGACGGAGACTAGCCGCCCCACCGAGCTCAGCAGTCCCCTCGGCGACTCCACCACGTCGGCCGATCCCTATTCGGACCTCGGCCACCCGGGCTCGGTCTCCGAGGTCAACGCCGCCAACTCCACCGACACGTCCCTCGGCGTCCCCGTCTACCGGGTCACCTGGTCCGTCGAGGAGATGGACTCCTCCCCGGCCACCTGGCTTCGCCTCCGCGTTCGCTGCGCGTTCTACGCGACACTACGCTTCGCGTTCACTACGCGACACCTACCGCGGCACCACCATCTCCTCCTTCCGGTACAGGGACGACTGATGCACGCCTCGCACCACCGCACGGTCCGCCCCGGGCGCCTCGGTCGCGCCGGCTTCACCATGGTCGAGCTGGCCATCGCCATCACCCTGGCCACCCTCATCGTCGCTGGGCTGTACCAGTTGTTCATCGTCCAGTCCCGTCAGCTGCAGTTCCTGGACATGCAGACCGAGATGAACCAGAACCTGCGCTTCGCCGCCGATGTGGTGACCCGCACGGTGCGTCAGGCCGGCCTTGGCACCGCCGACGGTGTCACCGGCGTCCTGGGGAACAGCGTCGATGCCGAGTCCCTCGCTCCGCTCCATGGCTTCAACGACCCGATGGGCACCGGCCCCGATGCCATCACCGTCGTCCACCAGGACTCTTCGCTCTCGATGAACACGAGCTCGCTGGCCATCGCGGCCAGCGACACCACGCAGCACACCTTCGATCTGTCGATGCACGACTACCGAGCCAAGATCAGCAGCTACGCGTCGGGTGAGTTCCTGCTGTGCTCGGACTTCGCCAACCCCGTCGGCATGGCGTCGTACATGTGGGAGATCACGGGTGCCTCCGCCTCCGGCGATCAGGGCGTGATCAGCGTGCACTCGAACTCCGTCTACCCCGACTACGACGCCGTCATGCCCTCTGGGCAGAACCTCCCCCCCGTCATGACCTGCTCGAAGGGCGAGGTGGTCACTTTCTACATCGACGACGACGACGCCGACGGCGTCGGGCCGGGCTCCGCCGAGCATCCGGTGCTGATGATGGACCTCGACTACTCCTGGCCGGAAGGGGACGATGTCCCGCTGGTGGACGACATCGAGGATCTGCAGTTCGCCTACTGCCTGGCCGACACGGACGGCCTTGCTCCCTGCACCTCCTCGGGATCCTGGAACGACACCCTCGCCCTCAACGAGTGGCCCTGGATGGTCCGGGTGAACATCCTGGCGCGCAGCCGGCGCCAGGAGGCCACCCGTCGCTACGAGTCCTACCGTCCGACCCTCGAGGACAACACCGGCTCGACCACCGCCGACAGCTACTACCGCCAGGTGCTGACCACCGAGATCGCCCTGCGCAACATGCGCATGTACTCCAACCTCTTCGACCAATAGCCGGAGCCCTGACCATGAACGCGAGCGGCAGGAGCATCACCTGGGGGCGTAGAGGCCAGCGAGGCTACGTGCTGCTGGTGGCCTTGATCCTGATGGCCATCCTGACGGTCATCGGGGCCACCTCGCTCTCGGTGGCGGGCGTGGATCAGCGCATCGCCATCCACAACCGAAAGCACATGATGATCGTCAACTCCGCCGACGCGGGCACCGTCCACGCTCGCTACGAGCTGGGTGTGGCCGACCCGGAAGCCGAGTGGAACGACAGCGCCGACACCGCCGCCTGGATCGATCTGACCGACGGCGAGGCCCTGTTCGGCGGCATCAGCTACACCCACAACCTGGGTGTGTACCGGGTCGAGGCCATCTACGAGCGCTGCTCGAACCCGCCTCCGGGCTACTCCACCGAAGAGGGCAGTCAGAAGTTCCGCTCGGACTACTGGCGCATGGAGTCCACCGCCACCATGCGGGACATAGGCTACCAGAACATCAACGAGACCACTGCGACCGTGGTGTCCACCATCCGCAAGGTGGCCCGCGGCTCCTGCAAGAACTGATGCGGGAGCCAGGAGGAAGCATGAACGCAATCCACAACCCAGGACGCGATGGCCCCGCTGGCGGCGTGCGCGCTGCGCTGCTGCTGGCCGTGCTGCTCGCGCCGACCCTGGTCCACGCGGGCTCCTCCTCGAGCGGCGAGGAGTACCTCTCCGTGGCCGAGGCCGTCGAGCCCAACGTGCTGTTCGTCATCGATCTGAGCGAACTGGGAGACGATCCCTGCCCAGTCTCCGACACCTGCTTCGTGGACGAGGCCGAGACCATTCCATGCTCGACCGCCGAGACGCTGTGTCTGGACGACATCGTGGACGCCGTCGGTCAGGTCACCCAGCACTACGACTGGGCCCGCTACGGTGTGGTTGGCACCACCGACGACGCCGCCGACAACAGCTACTACCCCATCGCTCCCCTCGGATCCACCCACGCCGACATCTCCAACGCGCTGTCCACCCTCACCACCCACGGCGTCGACACCCGCAACCTGGCCGAGGTGCTCTCCTCCCTGGCCGACGACTACTTCACCAACACCACCGACGACGACGGCGTCGACGATGATGGTGACGGCTTCGATCCCGACTGGGCCGAGGCCCCCGTTCAGTACTACTGCCAGGAAAACCACGTCATCTACATCACCATCGACCGCGGTGAGGACGACGAGGACCCCGACTCCAGCTACATCGACAGCTCAATCTCGCCGGACATCATCTGCGACCAGGACGAGGTCGTGACCTCTCCGGACGAGGAGTGCCTCTTCGACAACGTCGCCGCCGCGGTCTACGACACCGACCTCCGCTCGGATCTCGACGACACCCAGAACCTCATCACCCACGTCGTGGCGGTGGGCATCGACTACGACTCGGTGGCGAACTACAAGTTCGGCAACGCCATCGACAACACCGACGGCGAGGGCATCTTCACCATCGCCGAGAGCTCCGACGAGCTTCTGGGCGCGGTCCTCACCATCATGGCCGATATCCGCTCGGGCTTCCACAGCCGGTCCACCCCGGTGTTGACCTCCGACGGTGAGTACCTCATCTACTCCTTCTACGAGCTGGACGGCTCGAACCCGCTGGCCGAAGGTCACGTGCGGGCCTACACCATCGAGACCGATCCCACCGAGACCGACTACGGGCAGATCGAGTACCTCACAGGCGACCCCTACGATAGCTACGGCGGTGCCTACTGGGACGCCGGCACCCTGCTCCAGAGTCGCCCGGTCTTCCAGAGCGACGACCAGGACGCCGACATGGACGGTGATGGTCTCCGCGACCTGTTCACCTTCGTGGACGAGCTGGCCAGCAGCGCCACCACCTACGGCAGCCTCTCCCGTAGCGCGCGCCGCATGGACTTCGACGTCACCCTCGTCGACGAGGTCGCGCGGGTGGAGAGCATCCTGCTGCCCTACTTCCTCGACAACAGCGACACAGACGCCGACGGGCTCCCCGACGACACCACCTACGATCTCAACACCGACGGCTTCGTGGACTACCAGGACCTGCAGTCCCTGGTGGACTTCGCTCGTGGTTACCACCTCTCCACCTTCCGCTACCTCGACGAGTCCCGCGGATATTGGAAGCTGGGTGACTCGCCCCACTCCACCCCCGCCGTGGTCGAGCCGCGCAACGACACCTTCTCCGTCGATCCCACCTACCGCACATTCCTTTCGGCCCTCGAGACCGACAGCAACGTGCCGTCGATGGTCTACATCGCCGCCAACGACGGTATGCTGCACGCGTTCTACCTCGAGGACGACTCACGCACGTCCCACACCGAGCAGGGTGAGGAAGCCTGGGCCTGGATCCCCTCCTACCTGCTGTACTGGGATCACGAGAGCATGCACGGCATCACCTGGCCGGGCCGTCTCATGGACCAGATGCTCTACGGTCGCACCTTCCTGATGGACGGCACGCCGGTGGTCGACGACGTGTGGCTGGACCACGACGGCGACGGGGCCCGCGACTGCGACGACACCTCCATCTCCAGTGCGGCGGATCTGCGCGACCACTGCGAGTGGCACCGCGTCCTGGTCGTCCAGCAGGGCAAGGGCGGTCCGGTGACCCTCGCCCTCGACATCACCGATCCCCTCGACCCCAACTACCTCTGGGAGCAGGTCGATCTGTGGGACCCCACCGCACAGGGCTACACCGTCGGTCGGCCCGTCATCGCCAAGGTCTACGACGACCGGGATCCCACGAATCTCACCTTCCGCTGGGTCGCCATCTGGGGCTCCGGCCGCGCCGTCACCTCCGGCTCCAACCTGGGCTACTTCCAGTCCGTCGAGGCCAACCTCTACATGTGGGCCCTCGGTGACGACTACCTCCACAGCTTCGATCCCGCTGGCATCTCCTGGGATGGAACCACCTGGGACAACTCGGTGGGCTACCGCCTCGATCTCGGTGGCAACAACGGCCACCCGGAGAACTGGTACTCCAACATGAAGGACCTCTGGGACGGCGGCGGCTTCGAGGACATCGACGAGCACTACGAGCACGCCTACATCGCCGCCACCCCCGCGGTGGTCGACGTGGACAACGACGGCGACTCCGACGTCATCTACTTCCCGGTCACCACCACCTACGGAAGCCGCGACGACGACTCCCCGCCGCCGCGCCCCTGGCGCCCGGTGGACTCCCAGACCTCCGGTCGTGACTACAAGGATCCCGGCGACACCTGGATCTGGAAGGCCATGATCGATCTGGGCGCGGGCACCGCCGAAGAGGACCTCGACATCCAGTGGTGCCCCTACGAGTTCTTCGATCCGAAGGACTCCGCGGTCACCGGACTCTCCGAGCGTCCGCCGGTCTACTACGCGATCACCACCTCGTGGATGTACGACGGCACCCTGGGGCTGTACTGGGGCACCGGCTCTCCCTACGAGCGCTACACCACCGATCCCGGCTACTTCTTCGCGGTCAAGGACCCCACCCCGAGCATCTGCAGCCAGGCCGAGGGCATCGACTGCGACGGGGAGGTCGGGCTCTTCGAGCTGGGTGCAGGCGAGGGGCTCACCGCCGATCCGCTCGTCTACGCCGGCATCGTCTTCTTCAGCACCTACCAGCCCAACACCTCGGACATGTGCGAGCTGGGCACCGGGCGGGTCTATGGTATCTCCTACGAGGACTGCAGCCCAGCCCTGGGTGACCTCGACGGCGACGGCGTGGACGACTACTCCACCGAGGTCGACGGCTACCCGTCCCAGGTGGCCATCAGCGACCAGGGCACGGTGTTCATCGGTACCTCCGCCTACGACGAGAGCACCGCGGGTATCGTCTCCCTGTCCCTGGGAGTCGACGCCCTGCAGGGTACCCAGACCATCAGCTGGATGGAGATCTTCTAGGCCACTGGGAGCCTCGAGCGCACGGCGCTACTCGATGGGGAACTCGGTGCACCAGCTGGCGTAGTCGTCGATGGAGCCGCCCATGTAGGGGGACGCCAGGCCGTAGCTGTGGAGCATGGCCCAGTCCTTGGCCAGGTTGAACTCGGCCATGGT
>CAZHIK010000582.1:0-6168 GCA_964532635.1 uncultured Enterobacterales bacterium | reverse complement strand
ACTCTCTGGCTGAGATCCTGCGCGGGGCCGAGAACCGCTACATCAGCCGCCACCATGGAGCCGCCACCACACCCTCGGTGACCCGGAAGCACTCATCGCCGCCGTGCAGCAGCAGGCAGCCGGCGACCGCATCGCCGTATTCCTGGCGGAAGGCCTGGAGGTGCCGGGCATCGCGATGGTTCGGGCGCGTCTTGGCCTTCACCTCGATCGCGATGAGCTTGTCGCCCAACTCGATCACGGCGTCGACCTCTTGCCCCGAGGCCGTCCGCCAGTAGAGGATCTGCGGGCGATGACCTGGCTGTGCATCGGCCCAGGCCAGTAGATCGCTGATCACGAGGTTCTCCAGGTGGGCCCCAGTGGGAGCGCCTCCCCCCAGATGAAGCGCCAGTCCCGTGTCCGCCCAGTAGAGCTTGGGGGCCTTGATGAGCCGCTTGGTGCGGTTCACGGCGTAGGGTTCGAGCCGCACCAAGAGGTGGGAGGTCTCGAGCCACCTCAGGTGGCGTTGGACGGTGGTCGCAGGCAGGCCCACATCGCGTCCGAGCTCGGCCTGGTTCAACAACGAGCCGGTACGAAGCGCAGCTGCACGCATCAGGCGGCGGAAGTCTGGCAGGCTCTGAACGTTCGAGAGGTCACGGAGGTCTCTCTCCAGGTAGGTCCGCAGGTAGCCCTGGAACCAGGAAGCCCGGGCGCCTTCGCTGGACAGCTCGAGCGCGGGGACGGGGAGCCCGCCGCGTCGCGCGAACGCGGTCCAGTCCGCCGATGGAACATCGCCGTCTTCGATGAGCAGCTCCGTCCATCGCTCGACGGGCTCCCCGAGCAGCTCGCTCCACCGCCCAGCGCAACCCAGGCCGAGCTGCTCGCGGCGGGTCATGGGGTGGAGCACACGGTAGGCTGCGCGCCCCATGAGAGAGTCCGCCACGGCTTCCATGAGCAGGAGGTTCGCCGAGCCTGTGAGCAAGAAGCGTCCTCTCTTGCGCGGGCGGTCGCGGTCCACCAGGGCTTTGACGGCCAGAAGCAGGCCAGGCTCCCGCTGGACCTCGTCGAGGGTGAGAGCCGGATAGCGCAGGAGCAGGTCGTGGGGAACGTCTGCGGCCTGTTGCCGAACATCGAGGTCGTCCAAGGTCAGATAGGGGCGATCCCTGAACCGCTCACCCTCTTGGGCGAGGGTGCTCTTGCCGGTCTGTCGGGCGCCGGTGAGCACCGCGACGGGGAAGGTCTCGAGGTCGTCGGCGAGGGACGAGCTGACGAGGCGGGGACGGTAGGAGGACATGAAGGAAGGATATCAGCGCGCAGGGCGGGTGACAATCATACGCGCCGTGGGTGATTGTCAGTATTTCTATTCCACATACCCCAGCGCCTCCAACCTCTCCGAGGTCTCGAGGTCCAGCTCTCCCTTGCCGATCCCCTCCCGGACGTGCTGCGCCTGGGTGAGCTGCTCCATCATCATCCGCTCCAGCCTCGCCCTGACGTCCACCTCTCGCTCCGCCAGATCCACGGTCTCTCCCGGGTCCTGGCTCACGTGGTACAGCCGCATCGTCGCCGGCGCATGGGGGTCACGCTTGCCGGATCTCAGCAGCTTCCACCCCTCGGCCCGCAGCGCCACATCCAGCCTGCCGATCACCCCGGACTCCGACAGCGCCGCACGACTCGCCGCGCTGCGCTCCCAGGCGCTGACGGCGCTGAGCCAGTCCTGGTCGCCCCGGGCCGCGGCCAGCAGCTCGTCGTCGATGAGATCGGCGCCCTGCCAGGCCTCGGGGATCACGACACCCACCTCGTGGCCGATGGTGACCGCCACGTCCATGTGACGCACCTGGTAGGGCACGCGGCTGCCCGCCAGCTGGGGATCGAGGGTGCGGATGATCAGGGGAACCCGCAGCAGCTCGTCGTGCAGCGAGCCCCCTGTGCCCCAGCGGTCCCGCTCCCCCAGGGCGATGCCGTGGGTGCTGGTGACCACCACGATGGTGTGCTCCGACACACCCTTCTCGTCCAGCCACTCCATCAGCCGACCGATGTGCTCGTCGGCCACCGTCACCGCCGATGCGTAGGCCCGTCGCGCCGCGTCGTGGTCCGCCGGGGAGGCGCCGTGCCCCTCCCACACCGCCACGGTGCCCGTGGCGCTGTCCTGCAACATCGGCGGGTGGGGCTCCATGAGGTGGGCCACCAGGAACCAGCGCTGGTCCTTGTTGGCCTCGATGAAGTGCCGGGCCTCGTCCAGCACGGTCTCAGCCGGCTGGTAGTACTCCTCGATACCGGGAACCACGGGGGTGCGGCGGGCCCGGAAGCGACGGGCGACCCGGTACAGGCTCAGCCGACTGGCGCTCTGGCTGGCCAGCAGGGGGAAGCGAGGGGCGAGGTAGGGGTACCAGTCGAAGCCCTGCTGCAGGCCGAAGCGGCGCACCAGGTCCGGGTGGTTGAACAGGGCACCGGTGACCAGGCCATATTCCTGCAGCACCTCCTGGAGGGTCAGGGCGGTTTCGTCGAGACGATCCCGGCGGTCCACCACCCCGTGAGCGGAGGGTAGCTGGGCGCGGAGCAGGGAGCTGACTGCCGCCGGGGGCCAGTGGCGCTGCCCCACCGCCTGTTCGCAGAGCACGCCTTGCTCCGCGAGCGCATCCATGGCAGGGGTGCTGGCCATGGCGCTGCCGTAGGCGCCCACGTGGTCAGGCCGCAGGGAGTCCACCAGCAGCACCAGCACGTTGGGGGGGGTGGCCAGCTCGGGGTTGGGCCCCCGCTGGGGGGAGATCCATCCCGCGGGGTCACCACCGGCCACCGGCGAGAAGCTGAACACCCCGCTGAGCAGGGCCAGCACACCGTACAGAGCCAGGGTTCCCCGCCGGCGGAGCACGATCTTGAAGGGAGTGCGGGTGAGCAGGATGGGGCCCAGCCAGAGTCCGAACAGGGCCAGCAGGGTCAGCACGCCAGCGATGCCGAGCTGAGTGGCCCGGGGCAGGCCCTGGTCCAGGTACACCACCCGGTCCACCTCCTGGGTGGCGATGACCCAGGCCAGCACCGTGGCCACCAGCACGAAGCCCAGGGAATAGCAGCGAGGAGGATCGCAGAAGTCCTTGGCCACGATCGCCAGCAGGAGAAGCAGCACACCAGCGAAGACGCCCAGGGCCACACCCACCATGGCGTACAGCAACACGGCGTAGATCAGAGCCAGGTAGTCCGAGGGGGGACCCGAGGTGAGCACGTAGACCGCGTCGGCCAGGCCCACCATGGGCCCTGCCACCAGACCAGCCGCCATGCCCAGCAGAATCCTGCGCACCGAGTGAAGCCGCCTTTCCCGGCACCTGGGCAACGCAGTGCTGCGCGTGCCCGCCAAGGCGGCGATGGTAGCAGAGCCGGGCGCCAGGGGGAAGACGCCCCCCACCGCCACCACGGATGGGCGCGAGCGCGGGTTAGTGAGCTGCCGATGCTCTCCCCTGCCCTCCTCATCTCCGCAGCCCTGGCCTCGCCCTACGGCGAGCTGCGGGCGACCGCCGACTCCGAGCAGCGCCTGCTGCCTGGGGACACGGCGGTGCTGGTGGGCCTGGCGGGTGAGCTGGGATGCGTGGCCAGCCACGATCCCGTGGACTGCGCTGCCCTGGCAGAGGAGCCGCAGACCGGTGATCCCCTGGTGGAGCTGGTGCCAGTGCCGGCCATGGTGCTCCCCCCTGTGGGCGATCGACCGGCCTCGGTGATGCTGCCGCGCTTCCCCTACGGCCTGGGAGAGCCGGTCACTCCCTTGCTGGGACCGCTGTTCGTGGAGCACTCCCAGGCCAGCTGGGTGCGCGTGCCACTGCCCGCCGACACCGCGGCGCGCTTCGGGGCAGGACGAGCCCAGCTGCTGCTCGAGCCAGCGGAGCCCGGGCCCGTGGTCCAACCCTTCGTGGAGCCCCCCGGCCCGCCGGAGGTCGAGGTCCTCGACCTCGATGTCCAGGCCGATGCATGGCCCTTGCAGCTGATGCCCTACACCCGCACCCAGGTGCTCCTCCCCACACGCCTCGTGGCGCTGCGGGTCGAGGACGCCCAGGGTGTGCTGGTGGACCTCGCCTGGGCCGAAGAAGAGCCCCCTGTCACGGGGCAGCCGCTGGTGGAGGCCAGCTGGAATCCCGTCGCGGAGCAGGCCCTGGCGACGGCCACGGGCCTGTGTATGCGCGCCTACTACGCCAGCAGCCTCAGGCGTCCCCGGCGCGAGCCCCCCGTGCTCCCGGGGGACATACGCCCCCCGCGTCTGGCGGTGCTCACCGACCCACTCGGTCAGGTGGCCTGGGCGGTGCCCCTGGGGCCCCCCTGGGACCAGCCGGAGCCATCGGCCTGTCTGCGGGCCAACGCACGCTTGCTCCCCGCAGCCGCCGTGGGCTCTTCTCTCGCCGTGCTTCGGCTGGGGCCGAGGAGCGCACAGCCTCCGGACCAGCCTTGATCAGGTGGTAGGCTGTCAGCGATGCTGTCCTGCCTCCTGCTGGCCTCGCAGCTCCACGCAGCCAGCGTCGCCTGGTACCTGGAACCCGTCGTGGTGGACCCCCACCCCGTTCGGTACAGCTACTGGGTGACCTACAACGCCCTGTACGTCGAGAAGGTCACCGGCCTGAGGGCCTCGCCGGTCTTCCGTCAGCCCATGGCGGCCAGCACGGTCTACTACGCCCTGTGGGACGCCAGCGGAGAGCAGCCCTACCTCGAGGAGCAGACCGGCGAGCAGTGGCGGGACATGGCCTTCTCCTCCGCCAGCATCGCGGCCGAGGCGCTGCTCTGGGAGACCCTGGACCGCTCCCCCGAGCTGGGCGGCGCTGTGCGCTTCATGCGCACCTTCGTCTCCCCCAACCTGGAGCTGAAGCGCCACCCGGAGGGCTGGCGAGCCCGTGCCAACGAGCCGGACATCCGCCTGCGCCCCTCGCTCGAGCGTCAGGAGCTGCAGGAGGGCATGTTTCCCACCAGGGAGCCCCCGCTGCCGACGATCAGGCTGGGTACCGGCCTGGACATCGAGGACCTCGACAGCCTGACGGAGCGCGAACGCACCGTCGACGCTGCGGCCTGGCTACGCCTGACCCGCATCGGGCTGGATCAGGTGACGGTGCGGGGCCTGCTGTTGTCCCAGACCTGGGAGATCAGCGGCCGCAAGCACCTGGGGCGGGGACTGTCCTTGGCCGGCGCCACGTCCAGCCTGTCCGCGTCGGCGCTGCCCGAAGACTGGGGCGCCGGGGTGAGCTGGAACCTGCCCGGGCTGCGCTGGTGGACCGTGCTGCTGCGCTATCGACGGGATCTCCGCTTCGTGGGCAAGAAGAACCTGGAGTGGAACCTGCGGCTGACCCTGCGCTGGCTGCCGCCGGCCAAGCCCCCGGTGCTTCCCGGTGCATGGCCCCTGGGGCAGCGCGTCGCGGCCCCGGGCCCGGTGCGGCCTGCAGAGCCCGAGGCCCAGCCGTGCGTGGCCGAGGATCCACTGCCCGAACCCGCCGACGCCTGGGACAGCCCACAGCGAATGGATGATCTACCGCGACGGCGACGCGGCCCCGGACGGACTAGCGGATCTTCCGCAGCGCCACGTTGACGTTGTAGACCACGTAGGGATCTTCGGTGGCCTCGCGCAGCTCCGACAGCAGGGGCAGCGCGCGCTTGTCGCCGATGTTGCCCAGGGCCCAGATGACGTTGAGGGGCGCTTCGTTGGGCGGGTGGCTCTCGAGGATGATGAGCAACGGCGCCACCGCAGCGGGGTCCTGGACGCGCCCCAGGGCCTCGACGGCCGCAGCCCGGACGTCGGGGGAGGCATCGTTGGCCATCACATCCACCAGGTCGGCAGTGGAGGCTGCGTGGCCCAGCTCACCCAGGCTCTGGACGGCCATCAGCCGAATGGAGGCCGAGGGATCGTGGATGGTGTCGATCAGGGCATCGACCACCACCGGCTCGTCGAACTTGCGCGCGAACTCCGCCATGTCTTCGCGCACGGCGGGGTTGTCGGAGCGCAGGCCGGTGACCACCTGCTCGGCGGCGGGCCCACAGCCCAGCAGCAGCACGACAGGGAGCATCGAGATGCGGCTCATGCGGCACCTCCGTCGGCGCTGCCGGAGCCAGCGTCGGGCGGCCCCTTGCGGGAGCGGCGGCGCTTCTTGATGGGCTTCCCTTCGGCGTCCTTGTCGGCGATGTAGTACGACCGGTAGTAGCGGTAGTACCCGCCCAGCGCGGAGTCCGAGG
>CAZHIK010000581.1:0-6175 GCA_964532635.1 uncultured Enterobacterales bacterium | reverse complement strand
TCATCTACGGCGGCACCGGCCTGGGCAAGACCCACCTGGTCCACGCCATCGGCAACCGCATCATCCAGCGCGAGCCCTCGGCCCGCATCTGCTACGTCACGGCAGAGCAGTTCATGAACGAGATGATCACGGCCATCCGCTACAAGCGCACCCCGGACTTCCGTGAGCGCTACCGCAGCCGCTCCGACGTGCTGCTGATGGACGACATCCAGTTCCTCGGCGGCAAGCGCGGCACCCAGGAGGAGTTCTTCCACACCTTCGAGGCCCTGCAGAACGCCGGCCGCCAGATCGTGATGACCGCCGACATGCTGCCCCGTGACATCGAGGGCCTCGAGGAGCGCCTGCGCACCCGCTTCTCCGGCGGGCTCGAGGTGGACCTGCAGGCCCCGGACCTCGAGACCATGCTGGCCATCCTCCACAAGAAGGCCGAGGAGCTGGGGCTGGTCATCCCCAACGAGGTCGCGCTCTTCATCGCTGGCGGCGTGCGCGGCAACATCCGCGAGCTCGAGGGTGCACTCAAGCGCCTGGCGGCCATCACCGCCATGTACAACGAGCCCATCACCATCGAGACCGCCCGCAAGCGCCTGGCACACCTGATCGTGCCCGAAAACCCCATCATCACGCCCGATCAGATCATCAAGACCGTGGCCCGTATCCACAACGTCAAGACCTCCGATATCCTGGGCACCTCCCACCAGAAGCGCTTGGTGCGTCCCCGGCACATCGCCATCTACCTGATCCGGGAGCACACCGATCTGTCCTTCCCCGACATCGGCCGCGCGGTGGGCGGCCGGGACTCCTCCACGGTCCAGTACGCCTACAAGCGCATCAAGAAGCAGCGGGACAAGGACCCGGACATGCAGGCCATCATCGAGCTGCTCGAAAAAAACCTGCAGAGCTGAGCCCTCCTCGCCTGTGGAAGGCACTGTGGAAACCCATAGGAAGAGCCGGTGGGTTTCCGGTGGAAGGACAGTGGAGGAACAGAGGCCTCGAGGGAGGAGGGACGCCCTTCCCTGGTCGGTCCGCTGGACAAGCCCAGAGTCTTCCCCAGTTTTCCCTCTCGATTTGATGCCTATAACCGTGATATACAGAGATTTCCCTGCTTTCCACCGGGCCTGATAAGAGTACTGAGTAAAGAGATGAATGGATCTCTTTCATAGGACTGTAGAAGCCGGGGACCGACGATGTTCCCCAGACATCGCTCGAGCATTGGCCTGATCATGGCTGGCGTGGCTAAAGGACAGATCGACATCTCCGGAGACCATCCATGGACCTCTACATCACCCAGGAAGAGCTCGCGCGAGCCCTCGGCACCGTCCAGGGCGTGGTCGAGCGTCGCAGCAACCAGCAGGTGCTGGCTCACACCCTCCTCTCCGCCAAGGAAGACCACCTCCAGGTCACGGCTACCGATCAAGAGATCACGGTGGTCCATCGCTTCCCGGCCGAAGTGGCCCAGCGGGGTCACGCCTGCGTGCACGCGGTCCACATGTTCCAGGTGGCGCGCAACCTCCCCGATCGCGCGGTGCACCTGGTGGGGCAGGACAACCATGCGCTGGTGGTGGATGCACCCCCGGCCCACTTCCGTCTGGTGGGCCTGCCCCCGGACGAGTACCCGAGCCTGCCGGCCTTCGAGGCCTCTGCCACCCTGACCGTCAAGGCTGGGGATCTGCAGCGCATCATCGACCGCACGGTCTTCGCCATCCCGGCCGACGATCAGCGCTACGGCCTCAACGGTGGCCATCTCGAGTCCGTCGAGGATCTCGAGGGCGGTGCCAAGCTGCGCCTGGTCACCACCGACGGCAACCGGCTCTGCTACGCCGGTGCCCCCTACAGCGGTGAGTTCGGCATGGGTCGGCACATGCTGGTGCCCCGCAAGGCCCTGTTCGAGATCCGCAAGATGCTGGATGTGCCCGACGCCGACGTCCAGATCGCCTTCGGTGAGCGCGCGGCCAGCTTCACGGTTGGCAGCTCGGTGCTGCACACCAGGCTGGTGGACGGCGAGTTCCCCGCCTACCGCTCGGTGCTGCCTCAGAACTTCCTACGGCGTGTGGTGGTCAACCGCATCGCCTTCCGCGATGCGCTGCGGCGTGTGGCCCTCGAGGCCATCGACCAGGCGAGCACCATCCGCATGAGCTTCGCGGACGACGAGGTGCTCATCACCTCCCGTGGCATCGACCACGGCGAGGCCAAGCACCCGGTGCCCATGGTCTTCGAGGGCGACCCCATCGAGATGGGCTTCAACGTTCGTTACTTCCTCGAGGTGGTCAACTGCATCGACGAAGAAGAGCTGGTCCTCGAGCTCGGCGAGCCGCTGTCCCCCTGCATGGTGCGCGCTCCTTCGGACGAAGACTCCCTCTTCATCATCATGCCCATCCGCCTCGACTAGGGAGCCTACCGCTTCCTATGCGCCTGAACGACCTGCAGGTCCGCGACTGGCGCAATGCCGAAGCCGCCGAGCTCGAGCTGGGCTCGGATCTGGTGGTGTTGTGGGGCGCCAACGGCGCAGGCAAGACCAACCTCCTCGAGGCCATGGCCGTGCTGGCCACCTGGAAGAGCTTCCGCTCCAGCTCATGGGAGCAGGTGCTCCGCTGGGGCCAGAGCGCCGCTACGGTGACCGGGCTGTCCTCCAGTGAGCTGGGAACTACCCAGCTCGGGGTCGTCGTCGGCCGTGTGGAGGGAGGGGGCTGCCAGCGCCGGATACGCATGGACGGGGAGACCGTTCGGGAAGCTGGACCCTACTTCTCGCGGCTCCGGGCGGTGACCTTCACCCCGGATGATGTGCAGATCGTTCGCGGTGGGCCCGATCTGCGGCGGCGGTTCATGGACCGAGCCGCATTCAACGCCTGGCCCGCCCATCTCGATCAGGTGCGCACCTTCCGCCGCGTCCTGTCCCAGAAGGCCGCGCTGCTTCGCTCGGGGCGAGCCACCCGGACTGAGCTGTCGGCCTGGGACGACCGGCTGATCCAGGCTGGTGTGGCCGTGGTGTTGGGCCGACGTCGCCTGGTGCTCGACCTCGCCGAGCCCCTCGAGCAGGTCCACGCCGATCTGAGCGGGGGCATCGCAGTGGAGGCCGGCTACCGCTGTGCACTGCTGCCGGTTGATGAGCCCGACGCCGACGCTGAGCGACTCGAGGAGCGCTATCGGGAGTTGCTGGAGCGAGCTCGCGATGAGGAGCTGCGCCGGGGCATCAACCTGGTGGGCCCACAGCGAGATGACCTCTCACTGCGCTTGGGCCAGGCCGACGACCGCCTCGAGTCGGCTCGCAGCTTCGGCTCCCAGGGGCAGGTGCGCACCCTGGCGTTGGCTCTGAAGCTCGCGGAGCTGTCCGTGGCGGGATCCGGGGGTGATCCCCCCCTGCTGCTGGTAGACGACCTGAGCTCCGAGCTGGACGCTGGACGACTGGCGCGGTTGGTCGCCCACATCGAGCGGCTGCAGTCCCAGGTGGTGGTGACCACCACGGATCCCGCTCCAATCCTGGAGTGCTCGCAGCGGGGTGGACAGGCGGTGGAGATCCGCGCGGGGACGGTGGCATCGGCGGTCACGAAGGGTTAGATCAGGGAGCTTCCAGCCCCCCCGTCACGCTCCGCTTCCAGGCTCTGGAACACGAGCTTCCAAGCCCAGGATCAGTGACGAGGCAGAGTGGTTCGAGATGTCAGAACAGGACACGCTTCCCAGCTCCTACGACGCCTCCAGCATCCAGGTCCTCGAGGGCCTCGAGGCGGTCCGCAAGCGCCCAGCCATGTACATCGGCTCCACGGGCTCGCGCGGGCTGCATCACCTGGTCAACGAGGTCGTCGACAACGCCATCGACGAAGCCCTTGCCGGCTACTGTGACAGCGTCGTGGTCTCCATCAACCACGACGGCTCCTGCTCGGTGACCGACAACGGCCGCGGCATCCCCGTGGACATGCACCCCACCGAAGGCCGCCCCGCGGCCGAGGTGGTCATGACCACCCTGCACGCCGGCGGGAAGTTCTCCGACAGCTCCTACAAGGTCTCCGGCGGCCTGCACGGCGTGGGTGTGTCCTGCGTCAACGCGTTGTCCACCTGGCTGCGGGTGGACATCCACCGCGACGGCTTCCACTGGAAGCAGCGCTACAAGCGCGGCGTGCCGGCCTACCCCCTCGAGAAGGTGGGCCCCACCGACATCAAGGGCACCACCGTCACCTTCCAGCCCGATCCGGAGATCTTCGACGAGACCATCGAGTTCTCCGCCGAGCGCCTGGCCTCCCGCCTGCGCGAGCTGGCCTTCCTCAACCCGGGCGTCCGCATCATCCTGAAGGACCTGCCCAACGAGGACGACCAGGAGTGGTGCTACGAGGGCGGCATCGTCTCCTTCGTCGAACATCTCAACCGCGATCGCCAGCCCCTGCACCCCCAGCCGGTGTCCATCCACGGTGCCCGCGAAGGGCTCGAGGTCGATCTGGCCCTGCAGTGGACCGGGGCCTACAACGAGCTGCTGTACAGCTTTGCCAACAACATCAACACCCTCGAGGGCGGCACCCACGTCTCGGGGCTCAAGGCCGCGCTCACGCGCACAGTCAACAGCTACGCTCAGTCTGCGGGTCTCACCAAGGACCTCAAGGGCGCCAGCATCTCCGGTGAAGATATCCGCGAAGGCCTCACCGCCATCCTCTCGGTCAAGATCTCCGATCCCCAGTTCGAGGGCCAGACCAAGACCAAGCTGGGCAACTCCGAAGCCAAGGGGCTCACCGAGTCGGTCACCAACGAGCAGCTGGCCATCTACTTCGAGGAGAATCCTTCGGTAGCCAAGGGCATCATCCGTCGAGCCATCGACGCCGCCCGGGTGCGCGCCGCCGCCCGCAAGGCCAGGGATCTGGCCCGGCGCAAGTCCCTGCTCGAGGGCTCGAACCTCCCCGGAAAGCTGGCCGACTGCCAGGAGCGCGATCCCGCGCTGTGCGAGCTGTACCTGGTCGAGGGCGACTCCGCGGGTGGCTCCGCCAAGCAAGGTCGCGACCGCCGCACCCAGGCCATCCTTCCCCTGCGGGGCAAGATCATCAACGTCGAGAAGGCGCGCTTGGACCGCATGCTGTCCAACCAGGAGGTCCGCACCATCATCTCGGCACTGGGCACCGGCATCGGCGCCGAGTTCGACATCGAGAAGCTGCGCTACCACCGCGTCATCATCATGACCGACGCCGACGTCGACGGCTCCCACATCCGCACCCTGCTGCTCACCTTCTTCTACCGGCAGATGCCCGATCTGGTGCAGCTGGGTCACCTCTACATCGCCCAGCCGCCCCTGTACCGGGTCAAGCGTGGCAAGAAGGAACGCTACCTCAAGGACGACGCGGCGTTGGAGGCCTTCCTCGTGGGCACGGGCCTGGGCTCCCTGCGCTTCGAGACCCCCCAGGGGATGCTCCACGGCGAAGACTTGGCCGCCGCCGTCCACGTGCTCAACCGCTACGTGGCGCGTCTACGCCTCCACGAGCGCATGGTCAGCCCCGACGTGCTCGACATCTGGTTCCTCTCCGGCGGCCTCGAGGAGCTGTCGGATGTCGCCGCCGAGCAGGCTCGCCTCGAGCTGTTCGTGGGGAACCTCGAGCGCTGGCTGCCCGACTTCGACCGTCCCCAGGCCGAACTCGAGGTCAACCCGGTCAGCGGCGAGCGGGTGGTGGTGCTCACGGGCTACCGCGAGGGGGTCCATCGGGCCTTGCGCTTCGGCGGAGCCTCGGAAGCCGGAGATCTCGACCACTTCCGCAACATCCACCGCAACCTGGCCGAGGCGCTGCCCCTGCCCATCTCGGTGGGGGGCGGCGATCCGGTCCACACCTGGTGGTCGCTACAAGAGGTCCTGATGCGCACCGTGGCCAAGGGCTACGACATCCAGCGCTACAAGGGTCTGGGTGAGATGAACCCCGACCAGCTGTGGACCACCACCATGGATCCCTCCGCACGAACCCTGGTCCGGGTCGAGGTGGAAAACCAGACCGACGCCGACGAGGTCTTCACGGTGTTGATGGGTGACGCGGTGGAGCCCCGTCGGCAGTTCATCGAGCGCAACGCCTTGAACGTGCGCAACCTGGACATCTAGGGTCGCGCTTCCTTGTGGCCTCCGTTGTGCTGGCAGCGTCTGTGGAGCGTGTGGGCTCGGTGATTCGAGGGCTACGGGCTACGGGCTACGGGCTACGGGATCCCGGGTCGGAGCGTCGGT
>CAZHIK010000580.1:0-6175 GCA_964532635.1 uncultured Enterobacterales bacterium | reverse complement strand
GGTGATGTGGACGAGGAAGACGCCACCGACGCCAGCACCTGGTACGCCGACGCCGACGCCGACGGCTACGGCAGCTCCACGGTCACCACCACCGCCTGCGCAGCTCCCAGCGGCTACGGCACGGACACCAGCGACTGCGACGACTTCAACGACACGGTCCACCCCGGCGCCGATGAGCTGTGCGATGCGGTGGACAACGACTGCGACGGCAGCGTGGACGAGGCTGACGCCGTCGACGCCAGCACCTGGTACGTCGACGCCGACGGTGACGGCTACGGCGACGCCAGCAGCAGCAGCGCGGCCTGCACGGCGCCGAGCGGGACGGTGGACAACGGGCAGGACTGTGACGACGGCGACGCTGCGGTCAGCCCGGCGGCCGACGAGGCCTGCAACGGGGTGGACGACGACTGCGACGGCACGACCGACGAGGACGCCGCCGTCGACGCCGCCACCTGGTACGCCGACGCCGATGGTGACGGCTACGGCGACGCCTCCAGCTCCACGCAGGCCTGCGACCAGCCCACAGGGGCGGTGCTGGACTCGAGCGACTGCGACGACGGTGACGCCACCATCAACCCTGCCGCCGACGAGCTGTGCGATGGGGTGGACAACGACTGCGACGGCAGCACGGACGAGGACGCGGCGGTCGATGCCCCCACCTGGTACAGCGACGCCGATGGAGACGGCTACGGTGCTGTCGCCAGCTCCCAGCGCGCCTGCGCCCAGCCCACGGGGACCGTGGCGGATGCCAGCGACTGCGATGACAGCGACGCGAGCCTCAACCCCGACACGCTCTGGTACCTGGACCGCGACGGCGATGGCTACGGCGATCCCGGCTACACCGTCAGCGCCTGCACCCAGCCTTCCCACTACGTCGCCGACGCCACGGACTGCGACGACCTGGACAGCTCCGTGTACCCCGGCGCCTCCGAGATCTGTGACGGCATCGACCAGGACTGCGACGGCGACGTGGACGAGGGCCATCCCTCCGGGATGCAGACCTGGTACGCCGACAGCGACGGGGACGGCTACGGCGACGCCAGCGTGACCACCGAGGCCTGCACCGAGCCCAGCGGCTACGTGGACGACGACACGGACTGCGACGACAGCGACGCGGACGTCAACCCCGACGCGGAGGAGGTCTGCGACGGGGTTGACAACGACTGCGACGGCAGCGCCGATCCCGACGCCACGGTCTACGGCGACGCCGAGCTGTGCGCGGCGATCTCCTGCGAGGACATCCTGGCGGAGCGCTCCAGCGCCGCCGACGGTGTGTACTGGCTCGACCCGGAGGCCGACGGCGGCGCCTTCGAGGCCTGGTGCGAGATGGACCTCCCCGGGGGCGGCTGGCTGGCCGTCTACAACATGATGGAGCGCGACGGCAACGACACCGAGGCCGCCAACATGCACGCGTCGCTGATCGTCAATGACGACATGACCACCGCCATCGAGCCCGACTCCACCTCCGATGCCATCCACACCTCCAACATACCCCTGGCCGACTACAGCGATGTGCTGTACGGCTGGGCGCCTTCGGACAGCGACGACGTCACCCGCTACGGCACCTACAGCGACAGCGGCGGGCTCGAGGGCGAGTGCTACATCGACGGCTACTGCGGGGCCGGCGTGGCGGTGGCCACCTTCCAGATCGAGCCCACGGGCTCGAGCATCACCATCTACACGGGCAACAGCCCCACCTACCCCCACGTGGGCCTGGGCTGGTCCGGCCAGATCATCTGCTGGGGCTACGACAACAACGCCTCGAGCTACGGCCACTGGGGCAACTGGTACGACACCAAGTCCTGCTGCACGGCGGGCAACACCAGCGACATCCAGACCCCCGGATGGCGCTACGTGATCTACATTCGCTGACGATGCTCCCTCGCTTCGCAGACTTCGACGATCTGACCGACGCCGCGCGGATCACGCTGTGCCAGGCGTTCCTGGCCGAGCTGCTGCCGCTGTTCGAGCGCGGGAGGGTGAAGCTGGTGGCCGACGAAGACGCCGTTCAGCTACGCGCCCGGCTCGAGGGGCGACCGTTCCGGGTGAGCATCGACCACATCATGGGTTGGGTGCGGCTGGAGATGAAGGTCGAGAACCGAGTGGGGCACATCTCGCTGGAGTGGGATCGGGACAAGCGTCCCCAGCAACGGGATCCGGACGACGACTGGGCCGACCAGGACGACCTGAGGGTGTTCCTGGCCGCCGGCGTCTTCGTGCAGGGTGACGAGTACGACGTGGAGCGGACCCTGGCATCCGTCCGGGCGCTGCGGCAGGCGGAGCGCCACGCGTTGCTCTCGGGCATGGAGCGGCTCGAGGTGGGCGAGCTCACGGCGTGGGACGACAGCCTGGTTCTGAGCTCCAAGCACGACCTGGACGGGATCCTCGGCCCGCGCCAGCGCATGGTGGACGCCGTGGCCTGGATGGGGGCTGCGGCCGCGGCGCTGGAGGCTGGGGAGGGCGTCGGGTCGGAAGATCCCTTCGGGGACGAACCACCGCGGCGGGTGCCGTGTCCCTACTGCTCCACCCTGTACGTGCTGGGCCTCCGCGATGGCTGCCCGAACTGCGGGGCACCGTACACGGGGTAGGCGGAAGATGCTGCGCTGGTTGTTCCTGGTCGTTGTGATGCTCGTCTGCTGGCCGAGCTCGGCTTGGGCCAACTTCGCCCAGGGCAGCTCGGTGTTCACCCAGGGAGCTGAGCTGTCGCCGCAGGAGGAGCATCCATCTGTGTCCATCCAGCGGGAGCTGATCCACCTGGCCATCGGCGGGGCCGGTGTGGAGCCCGTGGCCCGCTGGTCCATCGCCTACGAGCTGCACAACGACGCGGACGAGCCGGTGGTGATCGACGGGGTGTTCCCGGTGGAGATCCTGCTACACCCCGACACCATGCGCTGGCCCCCGCGGGCCCGGGCGGCCCTGCGCGCGGTGGGGGAGCTGGTGGTGGATGTGGGTCGAGGTGACGCGGAGCTGGAGGCCTGGCTGGACAGCCAGGAGGCGGACGCGCCCTTCCTGTTCGGCACGCCCCTGGGGAGGCTGGTGCTCGATGAGCCCATCCAGGCCAGGGTGGAGGCCTCGCGGGCCACGGCCCTGGGGCTGGCGGGATTCCGCGCGGACCAGGACGGTGAGCCGATCCTGCCGGGCGGCCCGCTGGTCACGCTGCGCACGGTGGAGCTGGAGGCGCTGCAGGCCCCGGGGCTGCCTCCGGTCTCGCGCCGTGCGGGGCTGCCCGACGATCCCCGACCCGAAGACCTGCTGCTGGTGCGCGCCGAGGAGGGGAAGGGTTCCATGCCGACGGTCGCCTTTCACCTCACCCTGGAGCTGCCGCTGCAGGTGAGCATCCCAGCGGGGGCCAGCTCGGACCTGCTGGTGCAGTACGAAGTCACGGTCCCCTTCGACGGCACCCTGGGGTTGCAGGACTTCGCCACGTCCTACCTGCTGGGGTCGGGCCACGGCTGGAAGGGCCCCATCCGTGAGCTGACCGTGATGATCGACCGCATGGCGCTGCAGGCCCGCCGGGCGCCGCGGCTTCCCTTCGAGGCGCGGCCCTACCCTTGGGGCGATGCGGTGGCCTGGACGGTGCAGGACTACGAGCCGGCGCCCGAACATCGCATCGTGCTGGGGGGAGAGGCGGTGGAGCTGACCTGCTGGCGGGACACGCCGGCCTACAAGGAGAAGCTGGCCAAGGAGTTGGCCAAGTACGGCGAAGTGTACGAGTGCCGGGGATGGGAGGTCCCCATGGCCCCCAGTCTGCCGGCGCTGCCGGTGCGGGGCTCGAGCGTGCTGGCGGGGCGCAACCTGTTCCCCCACTGCTACGGAGAGATCGCCACGGCCATGGACCTGGGCTTCGGCCCGGGCAACGCGGTGGACGGTGAGACGCGGACGGCCTGGTGCGCCGAGCCGGGTGACCCGGCGCCGACCCTCGACTTCGAGCTGGCCCACGAGGCCCTGCGGCTCATCGTGCACGTCGGTGATCACAGCCAGCACGCCTGGGTGGACTGTGAGGGTGCGCGGGATCCGGGCTGCAGCCTGGTGCGTGGAGAAGACGGCTGGGAGCCGGTGGGCCGCTTCGTGGCTGCCCCGACTGTCTGCGCTGAACGCTTTCCGCGGCCGGAGCGGGTGGTGCTGACGGGGCCTGGCCCCGAGGCCTCGCGCGTCGGGCTCGTGAATGATCATGGCTCCGTGGTGCTGGTGGGGCCCTTTCCTGCGGGCGCATACCAGCTGGTGATGCCTCCCGCGGACTCCGGCTCCCGCTGTGTCTCCGAGCTGAAGGTGTTCGACATGATCCCCGAGGATCGTAGGCGGTCGATCATCCTGCTGTCGTTGATGTTTGGGCTCGAGCGTCCAGCCTATGAGCCGTGATGGGCTGGAACCTTGGTGAGCAGCACGGCCTCTCGCTGGCGATGAGCTGGTAGCTCGAGGCGCGATGCCCTGGGATTTGGCGCCCCGGATCCGTGGCCTGCTTCGTTTCCATGGTGACTCGACTCTCCGGAGGTCCCCCATGGTTCGATGGTGCTCCCTGATACCCCTGCTCGCCGCTGGCTGCGGCGGCGCCGTCCGCGTGGTGGACGTGCTGGTGTCCGACAACCCCAGCCTGGTGCTCGAGAAGGTGTTCACGGTGACGCTGTCGGGGCCCGCGGCCGTGGCGGTGCGCTGCACCCGCGATGATTTGGCCTCGGAGGTGCACCTGGTGGAGTCCACCGAGTTGTCGAAGGAACACGTGGTGCGGGTGCAGGGGCTCGTTGCCAGTACCGACTACACCTGCGACGTGGCGCCGGTGGACGTGGGCTCTCCGGCGCCGACCCGGGGCAGCTTCACCACGGGAGCCCTGCCGGCGAACATCCCGTCGGCGACGGGCGAGGCCAGTGGTGTGCCCGCTGCGGAGTACACCCTGGTGCCGCACCAGCGGCTGGCTCACGAGGAGATGACCGTCCGCCTGGTGCTGCTGGACAACGCGGGCGAGGTGCGCTGGTACTACCCGGTTCCCATCACCGGCTGGGCCGACATGGGCGCCGAGTACTGGGGCGATGGCTTGTTCCTCTGGGGCGGCGTGAGCGGCTCTGATGAAGGTGAGGGGGTGCCGCGGCTGCTGTCGGTGAGCCACGAGGAGGTCTACCGGGCCGACTACCCGGGGGCCGAGCATGGCTTCTACCACCACATGACCGAGCAGCAGCACGACGGCTCGGTGGTGACCCTGATCGAGTCGGACGCCGAGTACGGCGGCAGCGAGTACTACGGCTTCGAGATCCATCGGGTGGACGTGGACAGTGACAGCCTGCTGTGGTCCTGGAACCTGCAGCAGGGCCTGGACACCGGCGAGCTCGAGGTGGGGGACGCCAACTGGGCTGGGGTGATGGTGGACGCCGACGGGCGCGAGGTGATGGTGGTCTCGGTCTGCGTGGGTGAGGCCGTGATCGGCATCGACATGGAGACCGGCGAGGTGATCTGGAGCCTGGCTGACTGGGGCAACCTGGAGCTGACCGAGGGCGACTTCCCTTACATCCAGCACGGGCTGGACATCCAGGAGCAGCGCGTCCTGCTGTTCGACAACGGCGCTGCGCCCACTACCCGGGCGGTGGAGTTCGCCATCGACAGCGCCTCGGGCACCGCCACCCAGACCTGGGAGTGGACGGAAGCGGACTGGCGGCAGTGGGCCTGGGGGGATGTGGACTACCTGGGCACCGACCGCATCGTCATCGCCAAGGCCGCCCTGGGGGACTGGGGTGGAGAGGACAGCTTCACCGAGGTGGTGGAGGTGGACCGCACCGACGACTCGGTGGTCTGGCGCCTGACCTTCGACGAGGCGAGCGATGCCATCTACAGCGCCGACCGCATCGGCGGCTGCGAGTTGTTCGCCGAGACCTCCCGCTGCCCCGAGTTGGCCACGCGCCTCGAGGAGCTTTCACGATGGTTCTGATTCTCATCCCGTTTTTTCTGGCCTGTTCCTGCTCCGACGCCACCTGGCGCTACGACACCGCCGCGCCACCGGACAGCGAGCCTGACGTGGACGCGGACGCCGACAACGACGACGAGGAGTACGAGAAGGTGCTCTGGGTCGAGGTGGAGGACGGGGAGGGCTGGACCGGCTTCTGGCTCTACGACCCCGACAACGGAGGGGAGCTGTGCGACCTCGAGTACGAGCTGCAGTCCTGGGAGACCACGGACGCCTGTGGAGACT
>CAZHIK010000579.1:0-6183 GCA_964532635.1 uncultured Enterobacterales bacterium | reverse complement strand
GTCACTGTCGTCGTCTGCATCCGCGTCGGCGTCGGCGTCGGTGTCGCCGTCGGCGTCGGCGTCGGTGTCTGCGTCGGTGTCGGTGTCTGCGTCGGTGTCTGCGTCGGTGTCGGTGTCGGTGTCGGTGTCTGCGTCGGTGTCGGTGTCGGTCTCCGGACACTCCGGACAGTCGCACTCGCACTCTCCACAGGAGACCAGCTGGCTACCGATGAGCAGGGCACCGAGGATGAGGGGTAGGACTCGCATGGATGCTCTCCTGTTGCGCTTTGGATCGGGATGATACCACAGGGACTGTCACCTTCCTCAGCGGTGGAATGGCTCGGTACCCTGCCACGCTCGGCGTTCTCCTTGCACTCTGTGCGTTGCAGGGCTGTGGCGGTGGCCAGGCGGACTTCGAGCGTGCCCAGGCCCTGGAGGCCGCTTCGGACGGGGACACAACGGCGATCGTCGCGGCCTACGAACAGGCGTGCGCTAGGGGCCACCAGGGGGCGTGCTGCAACCTGGGCGTCAAGCTGGTGCTGGGCGACGGGACTGTCGCCGATCCTGGGCGCGCTGCGCTGCTGTGGCAGCAGGCCTGTGATGCCGGGGAGCTGGGCGGTTGTGTGAACCTGGGTACGCACTACGGCGAGCACGATCCCCGCGCCCGCCCGCTCTTCGAGCGCGCCTGCGATGGCGGTGAGGTGGAGGGCTGCGTGAACCTGGGGGTGGTGCTGAGCATGGTGGACGACGACGCCGGCGCTGCTCTGGTCTACCAGTGGGCCTGTGACCAGGGCTCGGCTCGGGCCTGCTACAACCTCGCGGGTCTGTACCGCTTCGGTGTGGAGGGTGCGGCGACGACGGTGGAGCCCGAGCGCGCGGTGGCCTTGTACGATCGAGCCTGTAGCGGGGCCGATGGCATGGCCTGCAACAACCTGGGCACCCTGTATGCATCGGGCGAGCTGGTGGACCGCGATCCCGAGCGGGCAGCCGGCTACTGGCAGCGGGCCTGCGAGCTGGGCCTGGCTCGTGGTTGCCTCAACCTGGGCCGGATGCTGGAGATCGGCGACGGCCTGTCCAGGGACCGGGAGCGGGCGCTGGCGCTGTTCCGTCTGGCCTGTGAGGGAGGGGAGGAGCTGGGCTGTGGCTACCTGCGTTGAGCGCTGGGCTGCGGCGGCCATGGTCCTGGTGGCCATGGGCTGTGTTGACTCGCAGCCCGAGGAGGCCACCGCTCCTGCCGCTCCCACCGCCCTGCCGGTCCCCGTGAGCGCCCCGGCGTCCCCCGAGTCGTCGTCTGACCCCACGGTGGGCCTGGATGTCGGCGCGGGGCCGGCGCACGAGCCGCCGGGAGGGGCGTACGCCTACAGCTGCCCCCACCACGGCGTAGGGCTGCTGTACCTCACCGGTGACGGCAAGCACCAGGCGGTGGAGCCTCCCGTGGAGGTCGAGGACCGCCCTGCGGCGCCCCCGACGGCGCCGGGAAGGGACACGAAGGACTAGAGCTGATCGCCGGTGGGCTCGAGAGTGGCGCGCAAGCGCTGTCGGATGCGGGTGAGTCGGGTGCGCACGGCGCCTGGGGTCATGTCCATCTCGCGGGCGATCTCGGGCCCGGTCCAGCCCTCGCCTTCGGCCAGGATCAGGATGGCGCGGTCCTGGGCGTTCAGGCCCAGCAGCACCTGCTCGAGCAGGTCTCCCACCTCGCCCCGGTGGGCCGCCTGCTCCGGGGTCTCCCCGTCGAAGTGCAGCTGGGCTTCGGTGGTGTGCAGGCTGGGATCGTTCTTGCGGCCGCGGCGCATGCGGTAGCAGGCGTTGGCCACCATGCGGACCAGCCAGCCCTCGAGGGAGCCGTCGCCCCGGAAGCTGGTGAGGTTGCGCCCGGCGGACAGCAGGGTGTCCTGCACCGCGTCGTGGGCGTCTTCCTCGTTGCGACAACGCTGGCGGGCCACCGCCAGCAGGCGGTCGCCGAAGCAGCGGGTGATGCGGTCCAGGGCCTCGAGCTCGCCAGCCCGGACCATCCTGATCAGGTCGTTGCCGTCGCAGATGCCGATGCCTTTGGCCATGGTCGCTCCTTCGGTCGTCCCGGACTCGGGACCGCCCTCTAATATGGTCACCTCGCTGGCGGCGACCACCGCTGCCCGCTCACCACAGGGCGTGGATCTCCACCATGTCGTCCTGGTGCAGGGGCTCACCCAGCCCCCGCAGGGCGGTGATCGCCGGGATGAAGACCTCGGCCACCAGCTGATCCCGGTGCAGCACGACGTAGCGGATGTCGCGCTCCCGGGCGGCGGCGCCGACATCGCTGGGCTCGCCCTGACCGGCCCGCAGATCCCTTAGCCCGGCCAGCAGCTCGAGGGCCTCGCGGGTGGCCCCGCTGTTGAGGCCCGCCGCCAAGGGCTTGCCGTGTAGGACCTGCTCGTAGAGGTAGCCCCGATCCGCGGCCACGGGCAGGTTGATGACCGCTCCGGGGGGTTCTTCGGCCAGGGCCTCGAGGGCGGGTGAGCGGGGTGCGGCGGTGAAGCTGGGCAGATCCGAGGCCGGGGAGAGCAGGTGGACCTCGGCCAGCACCAGGACGGCCACCCCAGGGCCGGCCCAGGAGGGCAGGCGGGTCACGGCGCGGTCGGCCAGCAGGGCCAGGGCCAGGGCCGGCGCCAGGGCCAGGCGCCACAGAAGAGACAGGCCCGAGAATCCTGGCAGGCCCTCGACGATGAGCCACGGCAGCGGCAGGGCACGACCGCCCAGGTCCAGGGGCATTCCGTTCACGACGAGCACCGGGCCCATGGCCGCGACGAGCCCCAGCAGGAGCGTGGAGAGCAGGGCGAGGGCTGGACCCCGGGGCGGCCTACGGCTCGGATCGCTGCGGTCGTAGCGGCGCAGCAGCGGACCCAGGGCGGCGACGAGCAGCAGCACCCAGCCCAGGTAGGCCACGTTCGCGAAGTCGCCGGGCCGCCCCTCGAGCCGCTGGAAGTCGGGGGAGCGGAAGTCGCCGGGCACCACGAACACCCGGGGATCGGCGGGACCCAGCGTGCGCCGCAGCCGGTGCAGCTCGCTGGGGGCCTTGATCTCCACCAGGCCATCCGCCGCCTGGGCCAGGGACCAGGTCCAGGCGGCGAAGGGTGCGCACAGCAGCGCCGCCAGGGCCAGCGCCGGCAGGACCCGCAGCAGCCGGGCGCGCAGGCCCACTCCACCGCCGATACCTGCGGCCGCCAGGCACATCGCCAACAGCCAGGCCGACAGCCCGGTGTACCAGCTGGCGAAGGTGGCCGCGGCCAGGGCCAGGCCCGCCAGAGAGATCCGGAGCGCGCCCCCGCGCTCGAGGGCGGCCACCACCGCCAGCCCCGCGATGGGAAGCCAGGCCACGGCGAAGGCCTCGCTGGAGCCGTTGTTCAGGTGAGCCAGCAGCAGGGGGGAGCCAGCGAAGGCCACGCCAGCGAGCCAGCCCCGACCTCCAAGGCGGCGGGCCAGGGCGTGGGCCGCCAGGCCCGCGGCTGCCAGGTGGACCCACGCCCACAGGTTGTAGGCCGCCACAGGGCCCGCGAGCCACACCAAGGGCGCGGCCAGCAGGGCACCCATGGGATCCGCCACCAGCAGGCGCCCTCCGTCGGGGTGGTCCAGCAGGGCGGTGGTGAGGGGCCAGCGGCCATGGGCCAGCCCCTCGGCGATCCACCAGTGGGACCAGAGGCTGTTCCAGACGTCCGAGCGCGCCGCGCCAACCACGCGCGCAGACGGGGCGCCCAGCGCGGGCGCCAGGATGAGCAGGGCCAGGCTGGCGTAGACCACCGCCGGCAGGAACCGGCGCCAGGGGGCGGCGGGGGCAGCGGGGCTAGAAATCGTCGTCGAGGTCGTCCATGACGGTGCCGTCGAAGCCCAGATCCTCGTCGAGCTCCTCGACCCCGTAGGACTCCTCGTCCTCGTCCACCCACTCGATCTCGACGATCTTCTCCATCAGGACGATGAGGTCGTCACCGGTGAAGTCCTCGAGATCCTCTTCCTCGAGCTCTTCGAGCAGCAGGTCGAACAGGCCGTCCTCGAGCTCCGCCTCGGTCTCCATGTAGGCCACGACATCGCCGCCAGACACATCGACTTCGCACTCGTCGGCGACGGTCTGGATCAGCTCGACGAAGTCCTGCACCATGGTGGCGGCCTCGCCGATGCCGTCCGCGGCCTCGAGGTATTCGTCGAGCTGCTCCTCCAGCAGATCCCGATACTCCTGCGGCAGTTCGATCATGGGATTCTCCAGTGCTGTGGCGGGCGGAGAGGCCGTGGTCCTGGCCAGGGGGGTGGAACGGCCCTACGCATAGCGAAGATCCCCAGGGCGATCAAGCCTCTCTGGGTGTCATCGGCCTGGATTCCTGCGGAAGGTCGGTGCCACCGGGCTTCCCGTGCGGCCGAAGCTGCCTCGAACACCGGATGCGCCCCTGCTGTGAGGGGAGATAGAGCTTGCAGACCCCTCCACTCGACCGGGAGCCTCCATGGCCCGCGCCTTCCGCCGCCCCCTCGCCCGCGCTCTGGGTGGTGTGCTGGTGGCGGCGGTGCTGCTCGTGCTGGTGGAACTGGGCCTGAGGGTGGTGGGGATCCCCGATCCAGGACTGTACGCGGGTGATACCCACACCGTCTGGTGGTTGAGGCCCGATCTGGATCGCTCGGTGGAGGCTCCGGAGGCCGGGGTGGAGTTCACCGTGCGCACCAACACGTTGGGCTTGCGAGGGTCCCCGCCCCCCGAGGGTGGCCCCTGGACCCTGGCGCTGGGTTGCTCCACCACCTTCGGCTGGGGGGTCGAGGCGGAGCAAGCCTGGCCCGCGATGCTTGCCCGAGAGCTGGGTGAGCCCGTGATCAACGGCGGCCAGCCCGGCTGGTCCACCCACCAGGCCGTGGCTGCGGCCGGGCGCTGGCTCGAGCTGGGTCCCAGCCGCGTGATCCTGGCCTACATCGTGCGGGATGCCCAGCTGGCCGCCCGGCCCGATCACCTGGCGAAGGCGGCGCCCTGGCCCTGGCGCACCCGGATGGCTCGGGGGCTGATGGAGATGCTGGCGGGTACCGGGGCCCCGGGGCAACCGGGAGAGATCCATCGCGTCGCTCCGGATCGCTTCGCGGAGAACCTCCGCACCCTGGTGGGCATGGCGGGTGATGCCGAGGTGCTTCTGCTGGCCTTCCCCCAGCAGCGGCCGGCCCAGGAGCATCGCGAGGCCATGGGCGAGGTGGGCCCGCCGGTGATGACGCCCCGCCTGCCCACCGACGACTTCTTCTCGGAGGATCCCATCCACCTGAACTCGCAGGGCCACAGGGTGCTGGCAGCCGCCGTGGCGGATCGTCTGCGTTCGCGAGCCAGCGCCCCTCCGCAGCCTGCCACCAACGGCGGGGCTGGCCCCGGGGGCGACCGCGTCGATCAGGCCCAGCAGCTGGTGCTCGAGGGGAGGCATCGCGAGGCCGAGGCGACCTTCCTCGAGGTGATCGCCGAGCTGGCCGACGCGGGGACCCGCGAGCAGGTCATGACCCGCAGGCGGGCCCAGGACCGGCTGGGGCGACTCTACATCGAGCTGGGCCAGCACGAGCGGGCCGAGGCTGTGCTCGCCCAGGCCCTCGAGGGCCTCGAGGAGGACAACCGGGACGCGTCCGAGCCGTGGGGCTGCCCCTACCAGTCGTTGGGGGTGCTCTACGCCGACATGGGCCAGCCCGGGCGGGCCCTCGCGCAGCTGTACGAAGCCGCCGACATCGAGCAGGGCAACGCCCGCACCCAGCTGGACGCCGCCCTGCACGCCCTGTCCGCGGGGGATGGGGGCAGCGCCGCCCGCTTCCTGGACCGGGTGATGGGTGGTCGCGGCGCCCAGGGACCGGCTCAGCCTCCACTCGAGCCAGCGCAGCTCGAGGCCCTGCAGGGCTTCGCCCAGCTGCTCGTCCGTGATCTCGACGGGGCCTCGGCTACCTTCCGCCGCGTCCAGCCGCCGGTGGAGGCCGTGCGCCTGGGTCAGGCCCACGTGGCCATCGCCCGCAAGGACTACGCGCGGGCGGAGCCTCTGCTGGAGGCCGTGCTCCCGGCGCTGGATGTCGCCTGGGCCCAGCACGACGGCGATGCCCTGTTCTTGGACCCCCAGCGACTGTGTGGGCGCTACCTCTGGGAGATGGCCCAGCTCGGTCACGCCTGGGTCCACGCCAACCAGGGGCGCCAGGAGCGCGCCCTCGAGCACTACGAGATCGTGCTCGAGCGTCGCC
>CAZHIK010000578.1:0-6185 GCA_964532635.1 uncultured Enterobacterales bacterium | reverse complement strand
CGCGTCGCTGCGGATGGCCGGCCTGGCGACCCCGATGCTGATGAAGCGTCACGACCCATCGGCCCTGCCGTCGGCCACCGAGGAGCGCTGCCTCGCCTGCGGGGCCTGCGTGCCGGTCTGCCTGGCGGTGGCCGCCACCGGCGCCGAGAGCGTCTCGGGTCGGGCCAAGCTGGCGCTGATGAGGCGCCTCACCGCCGGTGACGAGCTGGACGACGAGGAGCTGCTGGGCTCCCAGCGCTGCCTCAAGTGCGCCCAGTGCGCCGAGGTCTGCGCCCGCAGCCTCGATCTACTCGCCGCCTGGGAGGAGCTGGAAGGGAAGGTACGGGAACGGGTGGACGAGGCCCGCTTCCGCGAGATCATCGAACGTTTTGCGGCCCAGGTCGACGCCAACCGCGACGAACTGGTGTTGCCGGTGGCACTGCCATGATGGGCGGCAAGTTCGAGCTCCACACCGAGCCGGTCGAGCCGGCGAACCCCACCCCGGGGATGCACGTCGTCCTGCGCTCCGAGCGCTGCATCTCCTGCGGCGAGTGTATCCGGCGCTGTATCTACGGCGTCCACGAACGCCGAGCCGACGATCCCCGTGTGATGTCCGAGCCCCTCTCGCACCGCTGCCGGGCCTGCATCGTCTGCCCCCAGCAGTGCCCCCGGCGGGCGCTGGAGGTGGTCTGGAACCCCGAGATCCGGCGGATCGGCCAGACGCCCTTTGACGCGGACGCGGTGCTGACGCTGTGGTCCGAGGCGCTGGACGGCAAGATCCCGGTGCGGGGCGCCGGCTACCCGGGGCCCTTCCGTGGCCGCGGGTTCGACGGCATCTGGACCGACATGTCCGAGATCGTCCGGCCCACCCGCGACGGGATCCACGGCCGGGAGTACATCTCCACCGAGTTCGACCTGGGGCGCAAATTGCCCGACGTGTCGGGGTTGCGCTTCGACGACGAGGGTCGCCTGCTCGACCGGATCCCACTGACCCGCGAGATCCCGGTGCCCGTGCTGCTGGGACGGCTGCCCCTGGGCCCCGGCGGGCTGCGAATCGCCGCGGCGCGCGTCCGGTCGGCGATGGAGCTCAAGACCTTCGCGCTGATGGACCTGGCCGAGGTCCGGGCGTTGCGGGTGCCCGCGAACGCCGACGAGCACGACGCCAAGGCCGTTCGCTACCTCCGCGAGAACCGCAACCACATCGCCCTGAGGCTGGTCGACGGCGACCTGGACGACGACGGCCTGCCCCGGGGCGGGCCGGAGACCGGGGACGGTGAGGCGGTGCTGCCCCTGGACGACGTCACCGCCTGGACCGCGGTGATCGAGCTGGCGGGTGACGACCTGGTGGAGCGAGCGGCCCGGCTGCGGGAGCGCCAGCGAGACCTGATCCTGATCGCCGAGGTGCCCGCCACTGCCGACGCCCCGTCGCGGGTGGTCGAGCTGGCGAGCGAGGGTCTGGACGCGATCCATCTGGCCTGCGGCTGGCGCGGGGAGTGGGCCGACGGCCGCGGCGACGAGACGACGGTAGTCGAGGCGATCCGCGCCTCCCATCTCGCCCTGGTCGCGGCCGGAATCCGGGACCAGCTGAGCCTGCTGGTGTCCGGCGGCATCGCCCGGGCGGAGCACCTGCCCAAGTCGATCCTGCTGGGCGCCGACGCCGTGGTGATCGACGTGCCGCTGTTGATCGCCATGGGCTGTCGCGTGTGCGCGGACTGCGCCGCGGACGAGGCCTGCCACCGGGAGCTGCTGGCCCTGGATCCCCGCTGGGCCGCCCGCCGGGTGGTCAACCTGATGGCCGCCTGGCGCAACCAGCTGCTCGAGGTGCTCGGGGCCATGGGGATGCGGGAGGTGCGCAGGCTGAGGGGGGAGGTGGGGCGCGGGCTGTTCGCCGACGAACTGGAGGGGGCGTTCTTCGAGTCCCTGGTGCCCCTCTCGGAGGACGACCAGCCGCTGGTGGTGGACGCCGAGGTCGCGGGAGACCAAGCTGCGCCCTACACCGCTCTCGAACGGATGAGGAACCGCCTGGGGCCGTACCTGGTGCAGCGGGGCGAGGACTGCGTGTCCTGTGGCACCTGCGCCACGGCCTGCTCCCGGGGCGTCCTGCGCTGGCCCGGTGGGCTCCTGCACCCGCCCCCACCCGTGTCCGAGGCCTGCGTCGGTCCGGACTGCGCCGACGACTGCGTGGGTACCTGCCCCGAGGGGGCCCTGCGGGTCGTGGACGACGACCGCCTGGGGGTGGTGGACCACCATCGCTGGACACACCGGCTGATCGTCGAGAACTGGCAGCGGGCCGAGGGACTGGCTGCGGTGGTCCACGGCGAGGTGACCACCCTGGGGCGCTCCGACGGCGGCTTCGACAACCTGCGGGTGGTGCCGGGGGCCGATCCGGTCGATCCGGACGACGTGGACCTGTCGCTGGACCTCAACCGCCGGGACTTCGGACCGCGCATCTCGATCCCCTTCCCCTGGTACGGGGGCGGGATGTCCTATGGCTCGATCTCCGATCACGTCATGCTCGGCAGGGCGATGGCGGCGGCGGAGACCGGCACCTTCACCTGCACCGGCGAGGGGGGCTACCCCGAGCCCCTGTTCGACCACGCCGACCACGTGATCACCCAGATCGCCACCGGCTACTTCGGCGTGCGCGAGGAGACCATCCAGTGCGCGCGGATGGTCGAGTTCAAGTACGCCCAGGGGGCCAAGCCGGGCCTGGGCGGTCACCTGCTCGGCGACAAGAACACCCCCACGGTGGCGAGGCTGCGCGAGGCGGTGCCGGGCACGGCCCTGTTCAGCCCCTTCCCCTTCCACTCGGTCTACTCGATCGAGGACCACCGCAAGCACGTGGACTGGGTGAGGCAGATCAACCCCGACGTGCTGGTCTCGGTGAAGGTCTCGACCCCCGGCGACGTGGACATGGTGGCGGTGGGTAGCTACCACGCCGGCGCCAACATCGTGCACCTGGACGGGGCCTACGGCGGCACCGGTGCCGCCCCCGAGGTGGCCAAGAAGAACATCGCGATGCCCATCGAGCTGGCCCTGTTGCGGACCCACCGCTTCCTGGAGGGGGAGGGGATCCGCGACGAGGTGGTGCTGATCGCGTCCGGCGGTGTGCGGGGGCCGATGGACATCGTCAAGTCCATCGCCCTGGGGGCCGACGGGGTGGTTATCGGCACCGCCGACATCGTCGCCGTCAGCTGCCTACTGTGCCGCAACTGCGAGAAGGACCGGGGGTGCCCGCGGGGCATCGCCACCACCGATCCCGGCCTGGTGGAGCACCTGGACGCGGACTGGTGCCGGCGTCGGATCGTCAACCTGTACCGCTCCTGGGAACGGGAGCTGCGCTGGATCGTGGCCCGGCTGGGGCTGGACAGCGTGCGGGAGCTGCGGGGGCGGACCGAGCTGCTGCGCTACCTGCCGCGCGGGGGAGGGGCGAGCCGATGAGGGACCGCCGCGAGATCGTCGACCGGCTGATCGCGACCCGCCAGCGCTGGCTGGAGCGGGACCACCCCGGCGCTCGCGTGCCCGCGGGAGTGGCCAAGCAGGACTGCGAGGGAGGCTGCGGCGTCATCGGCACCATCGCGTCCGAGCCGGTGGCCGGCCGCTACCTCCACCGACCCCTGGCCCAGATGAACAACCGGGGCAACGGCAAGGGCGGCGGCATCGCCGTGGCCGGCTGCTTCCCCCGCTTCCCCCACCACTTCGCGCTCCACGTGGCCTACATGGACCCGGACGCCCGCGGTGAGCTGGAGCGGCGCTTCATCGAGCCGACCTTCCTGCTGGCCGAGAGCGAGGAGCTGCCCCACGCCGACGACCACCGGGACGTGGGGCGGCTGGAGATCCGGCCGCCCGACGTGGTGCGCTACTTCGTCCGCGCGCGGCCGGACGCCGTGGAGGCCATGGCCGGTGGGCTGGGGCTCGAGCCAGGGGCGGAGGCCGAGGCCGAGGTCGTCAACCGCAACACCTTCGCCCTCGACCGGGGGTTCTACGAGGCGGCGAACCCCCGGGCCTTCGTCCTGTCCCACGGCCGCAACCTGATGATCCTCAAGGGGGTCGGGTTCGCCGAGGACATCCTTCGCTACTACCTGCTGGACGACTTCGAGGGGCAGGTCTGGATCGGTCACCAGCGGTACCCCACGCGGGGGCGGGTCTGGCACCCGGGCGGCGCCCACCCCTTCGCCGGCCTGGACGAGGCGTTGGTCCACAACGGCGACCTGGCCAACTACCAGGCCATCGTCGAGTACCTGGGACAGAAGGGGATCGCTCCCCTGTTCCTGACCGACACCGAGGTAGCGATCCTGCTGTTCGACCTCTACAACCGCACCTACCGCTACCCCCTGGAGTACATCTGCGAGGCCCTGGCCCCGACCACCGAGCGGGACTTCGAGATGCTGCCCAAGGACCGGCAGCGGGTCTACCGGGCCCTGCGGGCGAGCCACCTCCATGGCAGCCCCGACGGGCCGTTCTTCTTCATCATCGCCCGCTCACTTCCGGGAACCCCGGCCGCTGGTGACGACGCCTTCCAGCTGGTGGGGATCACCGACACCTCGATGCTGCGGCCCCAGGTGTTCGCCATGCACACCGGCGAGCTGGAGCTGGGGTTGATCGCCAGCGAGAAGCAGGCCATCGACGCCTACCTGGAGGATCTGTCGGCCGAAGACCACCGGGTCGCACCCCTGGCGGACCGCTACTGGAACGCCCGCGGCGGCAGCTACAGCGACGGTGGCGCCTTCGCGTTCACCACCGGCGGGGCGGCCGGCGGGGATCGGGTGAGCTGCGAGGACAAGTTCGGCCAGCCGGTGGAGCTGGCCCGGGGTCGGCGCCAGCCTCGTTATCCCGTGCGGATCGCGCCGGTGGCCCCGTCGACCCGGGGCACCAGCGTCGACTGGGCGACCGTGCTCGAGGCCGCCGGGGCCGAGTCCGCCTTCGAGCAGGCCCGGGAGCGGGCCGCGGCGTGGGACCTGGGGGCGGTCGAGCGGATCCTCGGTGGGGTCGTCGGCTGGGCCCGGGAGGAACCCACCCGCCGTGGGGCAGCACTGGAGTTCCTGACCCTGCTGCTCGACCAGCGCTACGACCCCGGCACCAAAAAACCCTCGGCCATGCGGGCCCTGGCGCAGTCGGCGATCGTGGCCCTGCTCGAGACCCTCCCCCTGCTGGGAAACGGAAATGGCGACAACAGCCGGCGCGTGATCCGCGAGACGGCAGACCGGCTCGGCCCACCGCCTCGGCGGGCCGGGATGCTGACCGTGGATGCCCGGGGGTTCGACATCGAAGGACCGGACTCGGTGGCTCGGCTGACCGTGCGGGCCTGCGAGCTGGGCTGGACGCACGTGGTGGTCTTCGGCTGCGCCGGCCACCGCTTCCTGGGGTGCGGGCTGGGCCCCGACTCCCACGGGATTCGCTTCGACGTGTACGGGTCGTCCGGGGACTACCTGGGCAGCGGCCTGGACGGGGCCGAGATCCACGTCCACGGCGACGCCCAGGATCAGGTGGGCCAGATCCTCAAGTCCGGCCGGATCGTGATCCACGGCAACGTGGGCCAGACCCTGCTCTACGGCGCCAAGGGCGGCGAGGTCTTCATCCGCGGCAACACCGCGGGCCGGCCACTGATCAACGCGGTCGGCAACGTCCGCGTGGTGGTCAACGGAACCTGCCTCGACTACGCCGCCGAGTCCTTCATGGCCGGCCGCCACATCGACGGTGGGTTCCTGGTGATCAACGGCGTGACCCACCTGGACGACGGCAGGGTCTACGGCCTGGAGACCAAGTACCCCGGCACCAACCTCTTCAGCCTGGCCTCAGGCGGCTGCTGCTACCTCAACGATCCCTACGGCACCGTCTCCCCCGGCCAGCTCAACGGCGCGCGTTTCGACCCCTTCCTGCAGGAGGACTGGAACGTCCTCGAACCCTACCTGGAGGAGAACCGCCGCCTCTTCCGCATCGACCCCCGGTACGACCTGTTGATGGTGGATGGGGTGTTGCGGTGGCCCAAGGAGGTTTTCAGGAAGATCGTGCCGGCGACGGCGCCGGAGCCGGTGGAGTAGGGGCGGGGGAGATCGGGATCGAGATCGAGGGCGATTCGCTGCGCTCATCCCCCGGGAGATCGAGATCGAGGGTGGTTCGCTTCGCTCTCCCCCGGGAGATCGAGGGTGGGTCGCTTCGCTCACCCCCCGGAGATCGAGGAGAGGATTGCTTCGCTCCCTCTCCGG
>CAZHIK010000577.1:0-6201 GCA_964532635.1 uncultured Enterobacterales bacterium | reverse complement strand
CCGACGACAACTGGTTCCTGTTCGCCGATGGCGACGACGCCATCACCAGCTTCGGCCTGCGCGCTGGCTTCGCGGTCCACGATCGGCTGGCCATCATCGGCGGCTGGCACCACGCCGCCACCGGCTCCCGGGTCGAGATGGACGGCTACGGCGGTGACGGCGACGAGTACTACTACGAGGACTACAGCGAGGGCCTGGCCATGGGCGCGGCCTACTACAACGACACCTTCTCCCTGGGTGCCAAGGCCGACTGGCCCGTCGCCGTCTGGTTCCGGCCCTACGCCACCATCCAGGGTCTGGGCATCCGCTCCATGGTGCGCCTGGACGACGACACCAGCACCGACGACAACCCCAACCAGCTGCAGCGCTCGGCCTTCAGCCCGGGAGCGGCAGCCACCGGTGGCGTGGACTTCCGCATCCCCATCAACAAGGGGGCCTGGGCCATCGCGAGCCACCTGGAGCTCGGCTACCATGTGGCCACGCCCGGGAACTTCGATGAGCTCGGCCAGCTCACCAACCGCGGCCTGATCTTCCGCTGGGGCCTCGGGGCCCGTTTCTGAGCTCGAGGAGGAGCGAGACATGAACACTTGCCGCATACACTCGATGAACCTGGTGCTGCTGGTCCTTGCGGGTTGCTACAGCATGGCCGGGGCCAAGTCCGACACCGGCGACTGGGGTGCGCCGGCCGAGGCTGACTCCGACGTCGACGCCGACGCCGACACCGACTGGGGCAGCGAAACCGAGGAAGACTTCCTGATGCTGCCGCCGGCCACCACCGACAGGTACGTCTTCGTGGCCAACCCGGAGCGCGACACCCTCACCCGAGTCGCGGTGCCCTCCCTCGAGGTCATCACCGTGGGCGTGGGCAACCACCCCGCCGCTGTGGTCACCAGCCCCGACTACGCCAAGGCCGTCAGCTTCAACGCCGACTCCAACGACGTCTCTGTGGTCGATGCCGACAGCCTCGACGTGGTGGACGTACCCGTACGCGCCAACCTCAACGCCATGTCCATGTCCCCCGACGGTCGCTGGGTGGTGGTGTTCCACGACGCCGATCTCGACGACGAAGAGCTGGACGACGAAGGCGGCGCCCAGTCGTTCAACGAGATCTCGTTGGTGGACACCGACAGCTTCGAGGACTTCCCCATGGTGGTGGGCGCCAACCCCCGCCAGGTGCAGTACACCGAGGCCTCTGACACCGCCATCGTGGTCAGCGACCAGTACCTGGCCCTCATCGACCTGACGGCGAGCACCCCCGAGCCCAGCATGGTGCAGATCGCCGAGGACTTGCTGGACGCGCCCAAGGCCGAGGAGCTCGAGATCGCCCCCGATGGCAGCTACGCCTTCGTGCGGCAGTACGGCGCCAGCGAGATCGTGGTCATCGACCTGACCACCTACGACGTCGATCGCGTGCCCGTGGGCTACAACCCCACCGACCTGGACATCACCCCCGACGGCAGCAAGGCCGTGGTGGTCTCCCGGGGCGACTCCGAGCTGTGGCTACTCGACACGAGCGATCCCTTCGGCATCCCCGAGGTGGTGGAGCTGCCCACCAGCTTCGTGCTCGGCAGCCTCAACCTGCTGCCCGACGGCAGCGGCGGTGTGCTGTACACCACTGCCGTGCTGCAGGATCGCTACGCCACCTGGGAGGTGAGCAGCGGTGATGTCGACGTGCGCAGCCTGGTCAAGCCCGTGGACACGCTGTCCATCTCGCCCACCGGCGAGACCCTGCTGGTGTTCCACACCCAGGAAGACGTCGAAGACGCCGATCCCGAGGGCACCTTCTACGATCGCTGGGCTCTGTCGATGATCGATCTGGACGACTTCCGCTCCAACCCGCTCACCCTCGAGTCCGAGCCCCTCGAGTACGCCAACAGCCTCGACGGCGCTCATGGCTACTTCGTCCAGGACGGCGTGAACTCCATGGTCCGGTTGGACTACGACACGCTGCTGTACGAAGAGATCGATCTGAAGTCACAGCCGGAGCACGTGGGCGTGCTGCCCGACACCAGCTACGCCTGGGTCAGCCAGGAGCACGATCTGGGGAGGATCAGCTTCTATGATGCGGACAACGAGTCGCTGGAGACCATCACGGGGTTCGAGCTGAACTCGGAGATCGAGCACTAGATTTCGGGAACGGGCGCCGGCGGCTGCCGAGCAGCGTCGGTGGTGCTTCCTGCTTCGCGCCGATCACGCTGGTGGCTGTCGAGGGACGTCTCCGAGCGCTTGGGATCGGGATCGGGATCGGGATCGGGATCCTTCAGACTCTGATCCTTCTCCCCTCCTGGGAGAAGGTGGCCCGAAGGGCCGGATGAGGGGGTAGCGCGATCGCCAATCTTCGATCACCGATCACCGCGCCCGATCACCGCGCCCGATCACCGATCTTCGATCGCCGATCACCGTCCCCGATCACCGCGCCCGATCACCGCTTCCGATCTCCTGTTCGCCAGCCCGAAGGCCCCCTGCGGCCCTCCGGAATGCTGCATCGTGTCCTCCTGCGGTCCTCGGAGGCCACGATGCAGCAACGTTCCTACTTCCCCCACGAATCCCTTCGCGCCTATCAGCAGGCTGTCGCTGTAAGCCGCTGGGTCACCTCGGCTCGCTTCCCGCGTGGGATGGCGTAGCTGAGGATCAGGCCCAGCGCGCCACGGGCTCGGTGGTGCCCAACATTGCCGAGGCGCGGGGCCGCACGGGGCAGGCCCGCCGGCACCATTACGAGATCGCCTACGCGAGCGCAAGCGAGGCGTGCGCGTGCCTGGATCTCGTGGAAATCCCCGGGGCCAGCGACCAACAGCGGGTCCTGCGGGGGATCGGCTCGATGCTCTCGGGATTGATGTAGCGGAGCGGTCTCTGCCCGCTCGTTCTGCTACGCCGGATCCGCCCCGCACAGCCGCCGCGCCTGCTCCATCATCGACTCGAGGCGGGCTTGGCGCAGCTCTTCGCTGTACACGTCGCCCTCGAGCAGTTCGCCGCAGACGTGGGGGACCGAGAAGTAGGTCAGGTGCATCGACGCGATGCTCAGGGCCAGGTGGTGGGGATCCTGGAAGGGGATCTCGCCCTGGAGCATGCCCGACTGCAGGAACGCTGCGATGCCGTCCAGCGTGGCCTGGATGCCCTGGGCTCCGGGGCCGCTGTAGAAGGGGCCGCGGTCGAGCAGCTCGCGCAGCAGGAGCTGGGCCGCGCCGGGGTTGCTGCCGAAGTAGTCGGTGGCCAGGACGGTCAGGCGGTCGAGGCGACCCATGAAGGCCCCCTCGAGCATCCGCGCTTCGGCCACCCGCGCGCCCAGGTCGACGGCGATGCCCTGGAGAACCTCGAGGTACAGCGCGTCCTTGCTGGCGAAGTGGTGGAAGAGCGAGGCCTTGCGCAGCCCGGCCGACTTGGCGATCTCGGCCATGCTCGCGCCGGCGTAGCCGCGCTCGGCGAAGGCCTTCAGGGCCAGGGCGATCAGGGTCTCGCGCGCGATTGGATTCTTGGGCCTGCCGGGACGACGCTTCTTTCCATCTTTGGCCATGATACCTCCGGAGGACCCATAGCACGCTGGACAATCTACCGTTAGATAGGTAGAGAGCTTTTCCAGCCCACCCTGGAGCACCCATGCGCCGTCCTCCCGCCTTCGAAGTCCTCTTGCTCCTGCTGGTCATGGCCTGTGATCCCGCTGCGGATCCCCAGGACACCCAGCCCCCCGACGACAGCGGCGAAGCCGACACCGACAGTGATGCCGATGCCGACACGGACACCGACAGCGATGCCGACGCCGACGCCGACGCCGACGCCGACGCCGACGCCGACACCGACGCCGACACGGATGTGGTCTCCGCGGTGGACTACGGGCTCGCCGGCTCCCAGTCGGTCTCCCAGCGCAGCGTCAGCCACAGCGTGAGCGGTTCGTGCACCATGTCGGTGGACCTGTTCCTGCCCGCCAGCACCAACGGGCCTCGGGTGATCCTGAGCCACGGCTTCTCCCGCGGCGCCTCCAACATGTCCGGCTGGGCCGAGCACATCGCCTCCTGGGGCCTCGAGGTGGCCACCCCGGGCTTGTGCCACGCCTGGGTGCTCGATGCCGACCACTCCGCCAACGCCGACGAATTGGTGGCGCTGAACGGGGCCCTGGGCGGCGGCCCGGTGGTCTACGCAGGCCACAGCGCCGGCGGGCTGGCCTCCATCCTCGCCGCGGCCCAGGACAGCGACGCCGTGGGTGTCGTGCTGATGGACCCGGTGGACTACGACGGGCTGGGAGCGGCCGCTGCGCCGAGCCTCGGCGTCCCCCTGCTGGGCATGTTGGGCGAGCCCAGCACCTGCAACAGCTCGAGCAACGGCGCAGAGATGATCACCAGCGCCCCCCAGAGCGTGGGCCTGCGGGTCACCGAAGCCGACCACTGCGACTTCGAGGATCCCACCGACTGGCTCTGCACCGCGGTGTGTACCGGCAGCAACAACCAGTTCAGCGACACCGAGATCCAGAGCGCGGCGAGGGGTCTGCTGACCGCGGGCACCGTGTGGGTCGCGGGCCTGGACGACGACGCCCGCGGCCACTGGTGGCAGGCCGGTGGCGAGTTCTACGGACCGCTGGTGGCCGACGGCGCGGTCAGCGGGTTGTAGCGGCTAGGCGCCGGCCCTGGCTTGGGCCACCATCTGCTGGATGGTCGGCGCGTTGCGTCGCGAGACCAGCAGCAGCACACCCAGCCCCAGCAGGATGAAGCAGCCGTACTGGGCGGGGGTGAGGCCGTGGTAGCGCACGTCGGTGCTGGGGTGGCGCAGGAAGTCCATGAAGAAGCGCACCGGCGCGTAGCTGGTGACCATCCAGCCCATGAAGAAGCCGGTGGGGCGGGGCTTGCGGTCGAGCCACAGGAAGGCCAGCAGCATGGCCAGGGTGAACAGGGCCTCGTAGAAGCCCAGGTCGTGGCAGGCCACGAAGCAGTCCACGCCACCGCGGGAGGTCGAGACGGGGCACATGCCGGGCACGGCCAGGAAGAACTCGGACACCCGGCCGGGGTGGTCGTGGGCCGCGGTGCAGCCCATGCGGCCCAGGAACCAGCCCAGGGACAGGCCGTAGGCGATCACGTCGGCGAAAGGCCAGAAGGGCACCTTGGTGCGCTTCATGAACACCGCGATGAAGATGGCGCTGGCGGCGAAGCCGCCGAAGCTGGACAGGCCCGTCCAGACATACAGCAGCTCGATGGGGTTCTCCCAGTAGTGCGCGGGGTCGTACATCAAGGCGTGGCCCAGGTGGCCGCCGATGAACACACCCGCCACCACCCAGAACAGCATCTTGTTGATCACCTCTGGATCGAGACCGTCGCGGCGGCACTTGCGCTGACACAGGTGGGCGCCCGCCAAGAACCCCGACGCCACCAGGATGCCGAAGCCGTGCAGCTGGAGGCTGCCGAGCGCCTCGGGTAGGGTGAAGACGATGCGCTCGAAGCAGGGGATGATCGGTTGCATGGCCGCTCCAGGGGCCGCAGCCTAGCGCGCTGGCATGGGTGGGGCCAGATCCGCCAAGCCAAGTATGGCATGATGCCACTCCTGACCCGGGTAGCTCCCATGGCCATCATCCACTTCCGCCAGCGCGAGATCGAGGCGCGCATCGTCTACTGGGGGCCTGCGCTGTCGGGCAAGACCACCAGCTTGCGCGCGCTGTACGACTACTCCCCCCGGGGGCGACGCGGCGAGCTCGAGACCCTGGACACCCAGGACGAGCGCACCCTCTACTTCGACTACCTTCCCCTGATGTGGGGCACCATCGCGGGCTTCAAGGGCCGGATGAAGGTGCTGGGCGTGCCGGGCCAGGCCATGTACCACAACACCCGTCGCCTGCTGCTGCAGGGAGCCGACGGCGTGGTCTTCGTGGCCGACTCCCACCCCGACTGGTTGAGCGCCAACGTCGAGAGCCTCAACGAGCTGGACCAGGCCTTGAGAGGCTTGGGTCGCAGCCTGGACGACATGCCCCTGGTCATCCAGTACAACAAGCGCGATCTGCCGGACGCGCTGGGCGTCGACGTGCTCCAGATGGCGCTCAACGCCCGGGACGCGCCCTCGTTCCCCACGGTGGCCATCACTGGCGAGGGCATCGCCGATACCTTCCAGGCTGCCCTCGAGGCGGTCTCTGCGCGGGTGGAGACCGAGATCGCCGGAGGCTCCGACCGCTCCCTGGTCCGCGGCGCCATCAGCCCCCCCCTGCCCGACACTGACGAGGTCCAGCAG
>CAZHIK010000576.1:0-6203 GCA_964532635.1 uncultured Enterobacterales bacterium | reverse complement strand
CCTCCATGCCGGAGGCGACCAGGGCCAGACCAGCCTGGAGAGCGTGGACGCCGACGGGTGGACCCACTCAACGCGGGCCGGCCTCCCCACCGTGCAGGCCCACGCCCTCGCGGCCTCCCCCATCCACAACCGCGTGCCGTCGGAGGGCGCCATCAAGGGGGTCTCCGGCGAGCGCTGGGAGGAGCTGGGCTGGGCCGTGGCCGTGGAGGCCGATCGGGGCACCTTGCTGGCCCCAGTCGTTGCGTTCATGCGCGCGGCGGTCCTCATCGGTGTTGCGATCCTGGTCTTGACGGTGCTGCTGGCCCTGGCGGTGGCCCGTTCCATCACGGGCCCGTTGCACAAGCTCCAGCGCGGGGCAGCCCAGCTCGGCTCCGGCGATCTGGACCACCGCGTGGGGTTGCAGCGCAGTGACGAGCTGGGCGTGCTCTCGGAAGCCTTCGACGCCATGGCCGCCCGCCTGCAGGAGACCCTCGCTTCGCGAGACGAGCTGGATCGCGAGGTCCAGGAGCGCAAGCGGGCCGAGCGCGAGCTGCAGCGCACCATGCAGCAACTGGCCCTCTCCAACCGGGAGCTCGAGCAGTTCGCCTACGTGGCCTCCCACGATCTCCAGGAGCCCCTGCGCAAGGTGCGCAGCTTCGGAGACCGGCTGGTGAAGCGAGCCGCCGCAGGCCTGGACGAGCGCAGCCTGGACTACCTCCGGCGGATGCAGGGCGCAGCCGAGCGCATGCAGGCCCTGATCGACGCCCTGCTGGACTACTCTCGCGTCTCGTCCCGGGGCAAGCCCTTCGAGCCGGTGGAGCTGGACGAGGTCCTGGCGGGGGTGTTGTCGGATCTCGAGACCCGGCGGGAGGCCACCGGCGCCACCCTGGACATCGACCCGCTACCCAACCTGCCCGCTGACCCCACCCAGCTGCGGCAGCTGTTCCAGAACCTGATCAGCAACGCGCTCAAGTTCCATCACCCTGATCGACCGCCCCGGGTGGAGATCCGAGCCGAGCCCGTCGCCGACGCCTTCGACGGGCAGGGTGGCTGGCGCCTCACCGTGAGCGACAACGGCATCGGCTTCGACGCCGAGCAGGCAGAGCGCATCTTCGAGCCATTCCATCGGCTCCACGCGCGCAGCGCCTACAAGGGCACCGGAATCGGGCTGGCCATCTGTGCCAAGATCGCACAGCGCCACGGCGGCCTCCTGCAGGCCACCAGCCAGCCTGGCGAGGGCGCCTGCTTCGAGATCCTCCTGCCCGAGACCCCTCCCTCAGGAGCACAGTCATGAGCGAGCCCCAGCCCGTACGCCCGATCACCATCCTGATGGCGGACGACGACGAGGACGACCGCCTGCTCACCCAAGAAGCCATGGAAGAGGCCCGGGTGATCAACGAGCTGCGCTTCGTCGAGGACGGGCTGGAGCTGCTCGACTACCTCCATCGTCGCGGCCGCTATGCCGTTCCGGGCAGCGCCCCGAGGCCGGGCCTGATCCTGCTCGACCTGAACATGCCCCGGATGGACGGCCGCACCGCCCTCGAGCACATCAAGGCCGACCCTGGGCTGCGGCGGATCCCCGTGGTCGTGCTGACCACCTCCAAGGCCGAGGAGGACATCCTGCGCTCCTACGATCTGGGAGCCGCGTCCTTCATCACCAAGCCGGTCACCTTCGCCAGCCTGGTCGAGGTCGTCGCCAGCCTCGACCGCTACTGGACCGGGATCGTCACGCTACCGCCGAGCCCGGAGGAGTAGCCATGACCGACGCTCCGATCCACATCCTGCTCATCGACGATGACGAAGACGACGCGTTCCTCACCCGAGAGCTGCTCGAGGATGCCCAGCTCGCCAGCGGACAGCGCTACACCCTCGACTGGAACGACCGCTACAGCAGCGGCCTCGAGGCGGCCCTCACCCATCGCTACGATCTGGTGCTCGTGGACTTCAACCTGCAGCCAGGCACCGGCGGTGAGCTGATCGCCGAGGCCCGTGCGGCCGGCGCGCGCACCCCGTTCATCCTGCTCACGGGCCTGGATGACGGCAGCGTCGACCGACAGGCCATGGAGGCCGGCGCAGCCGACTTTCTGGTCAAGGGCCGCACAGACGCGGCGCTGCTCGAGCGCTCCATCCGCTACACCCTCCGCCACGCGGCCACCCTCGATGCCCTGGCCCTCCGCAGCCAGCAGCTCGAGCGCTCCAACCTCGAGCTCGAGCAGTTCGCCCGGGCGGTCTCCCACGATCTGCGCCAACCCCTGCACATCATCGCCGGCTACGCCGAGCTGCTGTCCGTACGCTACCAGGACCAGCTCGAGCCCACCGCCGTGGACATGATGCGGCGGATCGTCAGCGGTGTGGAGCGCATGAACGACATGATCGAGGATCTGCTCCGCCTGGCGAAGATCGACGCCCAGACCGCTGAGATGCAAGAGGTGGACACCGACGCCGTGGTCCGGCTGGTCATCGAGGACCTCGAGCCCACCATCGCCTCCACGGGGGCCAGTGTCGAGCACCCGCAGCTGCCGGTGATCCTGGGCTGCCAGGCCCACCTCGAACAGCTCTTCCGCAACCTGCTGGGCAACGCCTTGAAGTTCGTGGACGACGCGCAGCCCCGGATCGACATCACCGTGCAGCGCGAGCCGAACCACTGGCACTTCGTGGTCACCGACAACGGCGTCGGGGTGCCGGAGTCGGAGCGTGAGACCATCTTCGAGCCCTTCCAGCGCGGGACCGCGGGTCCCGACGTGGTCGGGACTGGAGTGGGCCTGGCTCTGTGCGCCAAGATCGTCCAGCAGCACGACGGTCGCATCTGGGTGGAGCCTGTCGAGCCCGCAGGCTCCGCCTTCCACTTCACCATCGGCCGGCAGGTGTGAGCCCGACCTAGTCGAGGCACTGGGCGTGCAGCTGGTGCCGCATGCTGTCCCACGAGAAGCGGTAGAAGAAGACGCAGCCGTTGCGGTACACCAGCTCCGCGGCGTCCTCTCCGTCGAGCTCGACCAGGCTGCTGACGTCGCCCGACGGGGTGACGCTCAGGATGTGCAGGAAGCTCTTCTGGGTCCAGCCGTCCTCGTCCACCACGTACTCCACGCCGCCCTTGGTGTAGATGGTCTCGTCAGCGTCGATGGCGAAGCTGTGGCCGGGCAGGCCCGCCGAGATCTGGATGGCGTCACCGGGAACCCCTCCGTAGATGCCCTCGTGGACCGCCATGATGCTGTCGGACAGATCGGCGATCCAGGGTTCCTCGGTGGTGGTACCCGCGGGCACGCGCATCACGTTGCTGTTGCCGAAGTACAGCAGGTCGCCGCTGTCGAGCACCGCGTTGCTGCCGATGCCGGTGGGGTCGCTGGGCTCCACCAGGACGGTGGCCTCGCCCGCCGAGGTGATCCGGAAGACCTTCTGGTTGCCCCCCATGAAGTTGGAGACGATGAAGTCGCCGTCGTCGATGGTCAGGTAGCTGGGGGATGAAAAGCCCACTTCTTCGCCGCCATCGAACAGCACGGTGGGGTTGCCCATGGCGTCGAAGCTCACGATGGTGTCGTCGGTGGTGGCGTACAGCGTGTCGTCGTCGCCCACGTACAGGCCGTTCAGCCCCTCGATGGCGGACAGCTGGCTGTCCTGGGCGAAGGTGGTCTGGGTGCCATCGCAGTCGATCTGCCACACCGAGCGCGACAGCCCGTTGTCGTTGAAGACATAGCTGTTGCAGGCGCTGTCCACGGCGATGTGGGTGTTGGACAGCTGGGCCAGTTCGGTGATCATGCCGGTGCCGCAGCACGTGCCGACATCGGTGTCGGCGTCGGTATCGGCGTCGGCATCGGAGTCCGCGTCGGCGTCCGCGTCGCTGTCGGCATCGCCGTCTGCGTCGGTGTCGCTGTCGGTGTCGGCGTCCGTGTCGGTGTCGGTGTCCGACGGGCCGGTGTCGGGAGGCGCGTCGGTCTCTTCCTTGTCACCACAGGCGAGCAGCAGGCAGGCGGGGATCAGCAGGGCGGCGTTCCAGGTACTCATGGCGGCCTCGAGTGCGGGTTTTTGCATCTCTACCAGAGCTCCACCACCTCGTAGTTCTGCACCCCGCGAGGGCTGTCCACCTCGAAGTCATCGCCTTCCTCCAGCTCCACCATGGCAGCGCCGAGGGGACCGCGGGGGCTGATGACACGCACGGTGTGCTCGCCGAGGATGAGCCGCCCGCCCCCCATGGGGGCTACGAACAGCAGCTCGCTGCGGTCCCCCACGACCAGGACCATCGCCCCCACCTGGACCACCGGGGGGTCGAGGGCGCGCACGGGATCGAAGCGCTCGAGCCAGGCCAGCTGACGGCGAAGCTCGGCGATGCGACGGGCTTGGCCCCGAGCCAGGTAGCTGGCTTCGGTGGCTCGGGTGTCGTACTTGCCCTCGGAGCGTGTCTCGTCGGAGCCCACCTCGGCGCGGGTGGCGGCGGCCACCCGCTCGAGGGCCGCCAGCTCCTCGACCAGCTCGGCCTGGAGGGCGGCGATGACGGTAGCCTTGTCGGGGAGCGCAGCGGACATGGCGCGGGGCTACTCCAGGCCCTCGGCGAGCTTCTCCAGCTCCTTGACGGACTTCTTGTCGGTCAGGCGCTCCTGGCAAGCCTGGACCGTTTCTTTGGCCAGCTCGGCCTGGTCCTGGCGCAGGGCGATGCCGACGGTGGCGACGCAGGCGGCCCGGTCGAGCTTGACCTCGCTGTTGCCGAGCAGGTCCTGGGCGGTGGCGAGGTCGTCGCCATACTTGCCCAGGGCCTTCAGGGCCTCGACCTGCAGGCCCAGCTCGGGGTGCTCGAGGAGCCACAGGGCCGCGGCCTGGTGCTCGGCCGACTCGCCGGTGCCCCGCTTCCAGCGCGCGCGCAGCACGCGCCAGGCCCGCTTCTGGACCGCAGGCTCGGGATCGGTCTGCATGACCGCGATGATCTCGGCGGTGGCCGCGGGATCGTCCTCGAGAGTGGTGACGGCTTCCTCGCGCTCTTCTACGCTGGCCTGGGCCGGGTCGAGGGCAGCGCGGACCTTGGGGGTGGTGGCGCCGGTCGAGGCCGCGCCGCCCAGGTCCACGGCCACGCCGACGGTGGTGGTCTCGGTGCCCGCGGCGGTGGTCTCGCTGGTGGTGACCGAGGCTCCACCGGGCCCAACCGCCACTTCGGTAGACTCGTGACCGGCCAGGTCGCCGCTGCCGCCGCGCACCGCCACGCCGTCGGGCCCCACGGCCACACCGCCTTCCTGGGAGCTGGCGGACATCCCAGAGCCATCCAGGCTGGCATCGCCGCTGCTGCGCCCGTAGCTCACCCCCTGGGCGCCAGCGGTGGAGCTGACCCCGCTGTGGGTGGACTGCACACCACCGGGCCCGGCGCTCGAGGTGTTGGTCTCGGAGCTGAAGCCCACGCCCTGGTCGGAGACCGACATCTCCATCTTGGTCTCGGAGTGGTAGCTCTCGCCGCTCTCCATGGCGTCCTGGGCGCCTTGCATGCCGTCCTTGGCGTCGCTGACGCCCTGGTTGACCGCGCTGGCAGTGGCCGCAGCCCCGGCCACGCCCTGGGCGATGCGCATGGCACGCTGAGCCTTGTCGACCTCGGGCTCAGCGCCGATTGGGGCCGAGGAGACCGCCAGGTTACCCCGCTGCAGCACCGCGCTGACCTGCTGGCCGTCGGCCACGGCCACAGTGCCCTCGAAGAGCACCTTCTTGCCCGGCACCCGGATGATGGTCAGCTCGTGGATGCCGGCCTCGATGCCGTTGAGATCGAGGGCTTCGGCCCCACCGGCGGGAGAGATGGTCTCGCCGTTCCAGACCATCTTGACCGGATACTCGGCGACGATAGTGACGTTGGCCGCCGCGTGGACGGGGCCAGAGAGGGCGAGGGCGACGAGCAGGGCGGTGATGGACATGGGGGCTCCGAGGAGAGGGCTCCAACAGGCCCTATCCCACCACAGCCTCCGCCAAGACGAGCCCGGATGGCGTTTCTGCCGCGGTCTTGGCGGTCAACGGCCTCCCGACACCGCCAACGCGCGCCCGGATGGCGTTTCTGCCGCCGATTGGGCCGTCAGCTCCCAAACCCCTCGAAGCGCAGGAAGCGACCGCTGACGAAGTAGTCGGGGTTCTCTCCCTCCACCCAGGTGGCGAACCAGGCGTCCTCGCAGACCCAGGTCAGGCCCGCCAGGTAGGGGGCGACGGCCGAGGCGGTGTCGAGGACCTGCTCATCCCCTGTGGTCCAGCTGTCGCCGTCCAGCAGC
>CAZHIK010000575.1:0-6209 GCA_964532635.1 uncultured Enterobacterales bacterium | reverse complement strand
CGCCTGGGAGCCCGAGTAGTCGATCTCCCCGGCCTGGCCGATGCTCAGGCCGCCCGATCCCAGCAGCAGCACACAGCGGGGATGCTTCATGGTGCCACCTCCCGGGCCGCGCGATGGGCCCGCACCGAGTCGAGGAACTCGTCGAACAGGTACGCCGTGTCCACCGGGCCGCAGGCGGCTTCGGGGTGGAACTGCACGGCGGAAAAAGGCAGGCTGCTGTGGCGGATGCCCTCCACCGAGCCGTCGTTGGCGTTGAGGAACCAGACCTTCCAGTCCGCGGGCAGGCTGCGTGCGTCCACGGCGTAGCCGTGGTTCTGGCTGGTGATGAAGCAGCGCTGGCTGTCCAGGTCGATGGCCGGCTGGTTCTGGCCCCGGTGGCCGAAGCGCAGCTGGAAGGTCTCCGCCCCGGCGGCCAAGGCCATGATCTGGCAGCCCAGGCAGATGCCGAACACCGGCGTTCCCCTGGCCAGCAGAGCGCGGGTGTGGATGATGGTGGCCTGCACGGTGGTGGGGTCACCGGGGCCGTTGGACAGCAGCACGCCGTCGCAGTCCAGCTCCGTGATGGGGGTGTCCCAGGGCACCACGGTCACCTTCGCTCCTCGGCGCAGCAGGCAGCGCAGGATGTTGTTCTTGATCCCGCAGTCCACCGCCACGATGTGGGGGTCCCCGTCGGCTCCGAAGACCCGGCCCTCGAAGCGGGCCACCCGCCCGACCAGGTTCTCCGTGGCCGGGTCCCACCAAGCCGGCTCTTCGTGGGTCACCAGCTTGCCCAGCATGGTGCCGTGCTCCCGCAGGCGGCGGGTGAGCGCCCGGGTGTCCACCTCGCACAGGGCGGGCACGCCGTGCTCACGGAGCCAGCCAGCCAGGGAGCGGGTGGCCTCCCAGTGGCTGTAGACCGGCGCGTAGTCGGCCACGATCAGGCCCGACACCTGGATGCGGTCCGACTCCAGGGTCTCGGGCAGCCCCTGCGGCCCCGGTCGACCGCTGGGCACGCCGTAGTTGCCGATGCTGGGAAAGGTCGGCACCAGGATCTGGCCGGCGTAGCTGGGGTCGGTCAGCGACTCGGGGTAGCCCACCATGCCCGTGGTGAAGACCACCTCACCGGAGGCCGAGGTGGTGGCGCCGAAGGACCGGCCTGGGAGCACCGTGCCGTCCTCGAGGATGAGCCGGGGCGCAGCTGTAGCGCTGGCCCGGGTCGTGGCTGCGACCGTCATGCCGTGCTCCTGGGGGAGAAGGAGGGGGGATCAGGCGGGGTGGATCGGCAGGCCCAGGCAGGCCTGCAGGGAGGGGAGGATGGAGGGACCGGCGGTGGCGACGAACACGGTGTCATCGCCGGCGATGGTGCCGAGCACACCGTGGAGCCCTGCGCGATCGATGTGGCGCGCGATGATGTTGGCGAACGCCGGCTCGGTGTGGATCACCACCAGGCATCCAGCGGCGGTGAGCTGCATGCCGTGGATGGGCGCGCCCAGCTCCGGCGGCGGGGGAAGCGCGTAGACCCCATCGACCTTGCGGGCCCCGATGGCCGCCAGCTCGCGGGAGACGGTGGCCTGGTTGGGCCACTGATCGCAGCGTTCCCCGATGGCGGCGACGAGCTCGTCCTGGGTGCGGAACGACCCTTGGCTGATGAGCGTAGGCAGGAGATCTCGCCACTGCATAACGGCTGCATACTATGCATTGTCTTCCAGTGCAAGGCCATTCTCGATCGGATACACGCGGCTGCCCCCGCGCCAGGAGCGGCTCCCGTGCACCAGCAGATCATCCGCGTCCATCCCCCCCGCCGTGGGCTGCACGACATCACCCGCGAGATCCGCGAGGTTGTGCGCGCCAGTGGGGTTCGCACCGGCATGTGCAACGTCTTCGTGCAGCACACCTCGGCGTCGCTGACCATCCAGGAAAACGCCGATCCGGACGTGCAGCGGGATCTCGAGGTCTACATGCGCCGCCTGGTGCCCGACGGCGATCCCATCTACCACCACGTGGACGAAGGCCCCGACGACATGCCGGCCCACGTCTGCGGCGCGCTGACCGACGTCTCTTTGAGCGTGCCCGTCACCGGGGGCCAGCCGGCCCTGGGTACCTGGCAGGGCATCTACCTGTGGGAGCACCGGGCCCGGGCCCGGCGCCGCAAGGTGGTGGTCACGGTCTGGGGCGCCTGAGCCTTTTCGAGCTCACTGCTCGCCGCGCAGGCTCGCCTCGTACAGGGGGCCCAGCTCGGCCATGTAGTCGTACAGCTTCTGGCGGGTGGTCGCGTTGGAGCTGAGCAGCTCGTAGGGGCCCTGGGCCTGGCGGAAGCTGTCGCTGAACTCGGCGGGGTCCTGGGTCCAGGCGTAGTCGGGGAAGTCGAAGTGGCTCCAGATGATGTCGCGGACCTGGTCCTTGTTCAGGTCCGGCCGACCGTCGCCGTTGTCGTCTTGGTTCTCCAGGTAGTCGATGGCCTGACTGATGGTGATGCTGCCGTCCTGCAGCAGCAGCACCCACTGGCCGCCCACGATCTCACCCTGCTCGTTCAGCTCCACCGTGTAGGTGTAGGTCTTGGTCACGTCCTTGTGGCTCGCGGTACCCAGCAGGGGCTCCCACTCGGGCTCCACCTCGGCGGTCCAGGTGACCTCGGTGCGCAGCACCAGCTCCTCAACCGCGTGCTCCGAGGCACCCACGGTGGGCTCCCGGCGGCCGAGCACCACACTGCTGTACTCGTGCACCGGCTGGTTCCACTTCTCCGATGTGGTGGTGGCGTCGATGCCGAAGGCCTCGCCTCGCAGCCCTAGTTGGTTGGCGAGCACGATGTGGAAGGCGCCGGCGTTGGTGTCCTGGCAGGACGGGTCGTTCACGTCGTTGCTCAGGCACACGCTACCCATGGTGCGCGGGATGGCCCCGTAGGGCATCTCGGACTCGCTGTAGCGGGAGTTCCGCACCACTTCGCCCTCGAAGTAGGTCAGCAGGGCTTTGACGTCCGAGGAACCAAACGGGATCACCACGCCGTCGGGATTGACCATCACCACCGGCTGGGGCTCCTCGTAGTGGATGCTGGCCGGGGTCCAGCCGTGGCAGAGGCCGGCCCAGGCAGACTCGTTGGCGCCGTTCTCGGCCTGGACCCGGTAGGTCAGCGCGTATTCGTAGTTGCCCACCAGCAGATCGTACTTCTCGGTGGGGGACAGCAACGCGATCTCGTCCTCGCTCATCTCCAGCAAGGTGTCGAAGTCGGGCTTCTCGTAGTCACGGTGCTCGCCGGTCTGCCAGCGGTTGGCGATGCCGCCGTCGGTCTCGGGCCAGTAGGTGTCGGTCCACGGCACCCGGTCGGCCTTGCCCTGGAGAGGCAGCGCATCGAAGACGGGCTCGTAGTCGTCTTCGAGCCGGCGGGGATCGTCGTACCAGTCGAAGCTGTCCATGGCCGAGATCGCGAGATCGAGATCGTCCACGATGGCGCAGGAGTCGGCAACACAGTTGCCCGCGTCTTGGGCGAGGGCGGACGCGACGAGGAGTGGGATCATCATGTTCACCTCCGAACGGGCGCCGGCTAATCTACCAGCCGGTCAATTACAAGGAGGTTTCGAGATCACACTGTTTCCATGGCGGCACCCTTGGTGCGATTGGGCGCGATGTGACCGAGCGGTCATGATCCGGATCAGCATGTGACTGCCTGGTCATGTCCGGGCTTGCGCGTGTGACCGATCGGTCATACCGTGGGAGAGTCATTCGCCAGAATTGGCCTTCACCTTCCCGTTTCCCACGGCATCGGGGCCGACTGCCACCCCCCACCGGAGTACCAGAGCGTTGACAGCCGAGTCGTACAATTGTACTAGGACACTAATACACTGGTACAGCGGCTCTGTTTCCTTCCAGCCCACGAGTCCCGCCCGTGTCCCTCCAAATCCTCATCGACGCCAAGAGTGGTGTGCCGTTCTACCGGCAGATCATCGACCAGGTGAAGATGGCCATCGCCTCCGGCCGCGTAGAGGCGGGCGATCGCCTGCCCACGGTGCGGCAGCTGGCGGTGGACCTGAGCGTCAACCCCAACACGGTCAGCCGGGCCTACACCGAGCTCGAGCTGACCGGGCTGGTGGAGACCCAGATGGGCTCGGGCACGTTTGTGGGCCAGCGACCGGTGCGCCTGGACGACATCGAGCACAAGCGCATGCTCGATCAGATCTGCCAGGAGTTCCTGTCCCGGGCCGCCACCCACGGGTTCACCCTCGAGGAGGTGCTCGCGTGCCTCCGTCAACGCAAGGTCCGCTAACAAGGGGCGTGTAGCATGAAGAAGAAAGGTCACTCCTTCGATCTCGGCGCCCTCGAGCGCTTCGCCACCAGCTTCCGGGCCGACTTCCGCTACGGCCCGGTCAACATCATGATCCTGCTGCTGGTCTGCTTCGGTGGGCTGGCGGCGCACTTGGCGCTGTTCGACTTCGATCTCGAGGTGGTGGTCACCCTGCTGCTCACTGCCCTGGCGCTGGCGGTCAGCATCCGCATCTCCCAGATCTGGGAATCCGCGCTGGTGCTCACGCCCCTGGCGGCGCTGGTGGTCTACCTGCAAGCCCGGCCCGACAGCTGGCTCCTCGTGACTGCGGTGGCGGTGGGCGGCCTGCTGTCCCCCTGCATCCAGTTCGCCTACCAGTGGGAGAAGGCGGTGCTGCTGCGCTTCGGCAAGTTCCAGGGCATCCGTCAGAAGGGCGTGTTCTTCGTGATCCCCATCGTGGACAAGGTCTCGAACTTCGTGGACCAGCGCATCCGGGTCACCGACTTCACCGCCGAGACCACGCTCACCCGCGACACCGTGCCGGTCAACGTCGACGCCATCGCCTTCTGGATGGTCTGGGACGCTGAGAAGGCCGTGCTCGAGGTGGAGGACTTCGGCGACGCGGTGGTGCTGTCCGCCCAGACCGCCCTGCGCGACGCCATCGGCCGCACTGAGCTGGCCGACCTGCTGGCCAACCGCGCCCAGCTGGGCCAGGAGATCCAGGCGGGGCTCGATCCCAAGACCAACGCCTGGGGCATCACCATCCAGAGCGTGGACATCCGCGACATCATCATCCCCAAGGCCCTCGAAGACGCCATGAGCCGTCAGGCCCAGGCCGAGCGCGAGCGCCAGGCGCGGATCATCCTCTCCACCGCCGAGACCGAGATCGCTGCCAAGTTCGCCGCAGCGTCCGAACACTACAAGCGCAACCCTGCCGCCCTGCACCTGCGAGCCATGAACATGGTCTACGAAGGCCTCAAGAAGAAGGGCTCCATGATCATCGTGCCCTCCACCGCGGTGGAGACCATGGGCCTGGGCGCGATGGGGGGGCTCACCGCCTTTGACCGCATCCTGGGCGAGCAGCCCGCCGAAGATGCAGATCCTGTAGACTCACCAGCCCCCTCTCCGTCCGGAGGTGAGAAGTGAAGCTCCTCTTGATGCCTTGGCGCATGCTACAGACGACCTGGCGCCTCCTGAAGATGGCCTGGCGCAACGTGTGGCGGAACTACCGCCGCTCGGTCATCACCATCGCCGCCATGACCATCGCGCTCGTGCTCGAGCTGCTCTACTCCGGCCTCGTCGCCGGCATGATGATCGGGATGGAAGAGAACGCCATCTCGCTGGACACCGGCGACATCCAGATCACCGCGCCGGCGTACCTGACCAAGCCGTCCCTGTACGAGGTGGTCGCGGATCACGAGACGGTCATCGCCGATCTCGAGGCCAAGGGCTACCGCGCCTCCGAGCGCCTCTTCGCTGGTGGCCTGGTCGCCGCGGGCGAGTCCTCGGCGGGGGTGGGCTTCGTCGGCGTCGATCCGGTCGAGGACGCGAAGGTCCTGGACCTGCACAAGTACGTGGGGCAGGGCGAGTGGCTCGACGACAACGATCCGCTGGGGGTCGTCATCGGCACACGCCTGGCCCAGACCCTGGACGTCCAGATCGGCTCCGAGCTGCTGGTGCTCTCCCAGGGCGCCGATGGCAGCATGGCCAACGAGCTGTTCACGGTGCGGGGCATCCTGCTGACCGTCGCGGCCAGCCTGGATCGCTCCACCATCCTGATGACAGAGACCACCTTCCGGGAGCTGATGGTCTTGCCCGATGGCGCCCACAAGATCATCGTGCGCCGCGACACGGGCTCGGACCTGGTGCTCGCCGGCGACGAGGTGCGCGCCACCCTGGGCCTGCCGCCTGCGGCCGAGCAAGCCGCGGCCGAGCTCGAGGCCAAGGTCCACTCCTTGAAGAACCCCGACGCCCC
>CAZHIK010000574.1:0-6219 GCA_964532635.1 uncultured Enterobacterales bacterium | reverse complement strand
CATACGCGGTGCCCGCGCAGTAGATGGTGAGGGAGGCACGCACCACAGCGGCGGCGATACCGTCGGTGTTGACGTCAGCGAGAACGGTGCCGTGACCGCAGTAGGTGCTCGGTTCGCCCGCCAGCTGCACGGCCACGTCTTCGAGGTTCACATCCGAGGTGACGGGGCCCACGATCACCCAGGCGCTGTTGGAGCCCGAGTAGGGCGCGCCGAAGATGATGTCCTCGAGCCCATCGCCATCGGTGTCACCCAGGCCGATGGAGCGCCCCGCGCCCATAGTCGCCGTTGTACCGCTGATGAAGTACCCCGCACTGCCCAGATCCGTGCTGCCGATGGGCGCACCGTAGACCAGGTACCCGCCTCCCCCCGCGGACCCCGCGTACAGCGTGGCGACCACCAGATCCTCCCGGCCGTCGCCGTCCACGTCCCCCACGTCCACCAGGCGGCCCGCGTCGTAGCTGGGGTTGGGGCTGTACAGCGCCGCACCGGCCCCGTTCAGCAGGTACTCTCCGTCGAAGCCGCACACGACGTCGTCACCGCTGCAGTCCTGGTCGATGCCGTCCTCGCAGACCTCGGTGGCCAGAGGATGGACGTCGTCGTCGTCGTCGTCGCAGTCGGCCTGGTCTGCGTCGATGTAGGCGCACTCGTCGGAGATGTAGCCGTCACCATCCTGGTCGAAGCCCTCGTCGATCTCGCCATCGCAGTCGTCGTCGTCGAGATCGCAGCTCTCGGGGGCCTCCGGGTGTTCGTCCGGGTCGGCAGGATCGCAGTCCCCGCCACGCTGGACCCAGCCCTCTGCAGGCGTACAGGTGCTCTCGTACTCGGCGGGGTGACCCCAGCCGTCGCCATCCTCGTCGCTGTACCAGACAGACACCTCACCCTGGTCCGCTCGCCCATCGCAGTCGTCGTCATCCAGATCGCACTCCTCCACCGCCCCGGGATTGACCTCGGGATCTCCGTCGTCGCAGTCACCCCCATCGGCCACCCAGCCCGTGGGAGCCTCGCAGTCCTGGACCGTGACCTCGGGATCCCCCCAGCCGTCGGCGTCGGCGTCCTGGTACCAGGTGACGAGCTGACCGTCGTCGGCCACCCCGTCGCAGTTGTCGTCCACCCCGTTGCAGAGCTCGTCGGCCCCCGGGTTGATCGTGGGGTCGTCGTCGTCGCAGTCCCCCGTGCGGTCGCTCTGGCCCGCGAGGGGCTCGCAGGCCGCTATGGGCTCGACCTCGGCGCCCCAGCCGTCGTCGTCGAGATCGGGCCAGTAGTCCACGAGTTCGCAGGTCCCCGGTTCGCCGCTGTCCGCACCTGGGGGGCCGCTCTCCTGGCCCGTCTCGCAGGCCACACACAGCATGGCGATCAGCAGGACCAGATAGTGCGGAATCATGGATTCATCATGGCACGTGATCCCCACGGCTGCGAAGGCGCTGCTCGAACTGCTGCTTGCGCAGGTCGAGGAGCAGGTGGTCAGCCCGGGTACAGGAGCTGGGTGACAGCTCCGCACGGAAGTCACTGGACCGCGAACGGGGGGTCGGAGAGTGCGGTTGAGCGGTCGTGAAGACGGCGAGAACAGGCTGGGGACAAGGTGGTCAAAAACCCGTCATAGACTGAATCATCACGCCGTATTCACCGATGAGTGTTGCAGAGGCTGGAAGTCCCAGGAGGTGGGCTCACGGGTCGGGCCATCGCCGGGTCCGCCCATCCGGAGGTCCCAATGAAGCGAGACGACGGCAGCGGGCAGGGCGGCCGACAGGCCTCGTCGTACGGATCGACAAGAACCGACAAGAGACGGTACCAGCGAGCGTCCTTGCGAACCGAGGTCGATCTCGTATCGGAGAGCAACCTCTACGCGGGCATCACCAACAACATCTCGGAAGGGGGCTTGTTCGTGGCGAGCGAGGAGCTGCTGCAGCTGGGCACCGTCATCGATCTCGTGTTCTCGCTGCCCGACGACGGACCGCCCCTGCGGATCACGGGGATCGTCCGTTGGGTTCGTGAGGATCTCGAGGCCATCGAGGCCCCGCCTGGCATGGGCGTCCAGTTCGTGGGGCTCGAAGAGACCGCGCGGCGGCGTCTCGAGCGCTTCATCCACCAACGCGACACCTACTACTACGACGAGGACCTCCTGTAGATCCCGGCGGCGATGGTGCGTGGTGCTGTCTTCAGGCGCCTATGATGAACGATTTGCACGCGCTCTCGTGGATCAGGTCCGGGTCGTTGCCGTACCAGGTGTTGCCGGAGAGCCGGTAGCTGCCCTCCTCGGAGAGCATGGGGTCGATCTGCACTGGGTTCAGGTGGGGAGGACAGGCAAGATGAACGGAGCGTGTCGATGGTCCCTGGTCTCGGCCTGCCTGCTGGCCCAACGCAGCACGATCCGCTGCCGTGGCGGCCTGGAGCAGCACCTGGGCATTGTCAGGGCTGGGGTCGTCGTGCATGTCGCGCTCACCGAAGCGCTGGGCACAGGGAAGAGTCGAGGCTCAGCTCGATGGTGCTTTCGCCGGGTAGGTCGTAGAATCATTCCGACACCTGCCACACCCGAGAGCCCCATGCGCCACTTCGTCCTTCCACTCTTCCTCGCTGGCTTCACGGCCTGTGCCCCCACCGGACCGGACCGCGTGATGCAGGTGCTCCCCGCCCCGGATGGCGAGCTCGACGACGCCAGCATGCCGGTCACCACTTGGTTCACCACCATCCAGGATGCCATCGATGCGTCCAGCAGGGGCGACACCGTCAGCATCCCCTCGGGCACCTACTACGAGGACGTGCTGGTCAACAAGGGCATCACACTCCAGGGCGCCGGCCCAGGCGAGACGATCATCGTGGGCACCGTGTCCACTGGCGATGGCTACGCCGGCCTGTACATCCGGGGCATGAGCATCTACTCGGCAACCTGGGTGTCCAAGGGCATCATCGGGGTGGACCCCTACGGGGTGCTCAACGTGAGCTCCTCGGCGGTCGAGTTCTCCGACATGGACATCCAGGGCTTCCAGCACGGTGTCTACATCGACTACGGCGACGGCGTCTACGTCTTCGACAGCACGCTGTCCAACAACGACTACGGCGTATACTCGCTCGGGGCGTTCCAGCCACGGGTCTACAACTCCCTGATCACGTCGAACTCCATCGCAGGCGTCGTCATCAAGTGGGCGAGCGAGTACGACATCACCGTCGCCTACAACACCCTCGTGGGCAACGGCTTCGGCGCGACGAGCAGCGACACCCTCACCGGCGCCATCGCCATCAGCGGCTGCCACCAGGCCAACATCCTGGACAACATCATCGTGTCGAACGCCATCGGCTTCGACTGCGACGGCTGCACCTACAGCTCCAACAACAACCTGGTGTGGGGCAACAACACCAACTACGTCAACGACGCCTCGGCTGGCAGCGACGAGCTGTCGGAGGACCCCCTGTTCCTGGACCCCGGCGAAGGCGACTACCACCTGTCCAGCACGTCCCCCGCCATCGACGTCGGCGTGGACCCGGGGATCTACGTCTACACCGACTTCGACGGCGAGGGCCGGCCCCAGGGCGACGGCTACGACCTGGGCTACGACGAGTACGCCATCTCCGCCACCGAGCTGATCATCTCCGAGGTCATGGCCAACCCCGGCGTCGAGGACACCAGCGAGTACGTGGAGATCTACAACCCGGGCAGCGGCTCGGTCGACCTGGCGGGGCTGGTGTTGTCCGATGGCGACGACGCGGACGTGCTCGAGGCCCACGGCACCTCGGCCACCACCATCGGCCCCGGTGAGTACGCCATGATCATCGACGCCGAGTACGACGGCGTCTACGGCCTGGACAGCTCCATCAGCTGGCTCATCACCGGCGACACCAACCTGGGCAACGGGCTCACCACCTCGGACACCATCACCCTGTACGAGTCCGATGGGGCCACCATCATCACCAGCTACTCCCACCCCTTCGACCCGGGGGACTCGGTGTCGGTGGAGCGCTACGACCTCGAGGCCGACGACACCGCCGGCAACTGGCGTGCCAGCGTCTGCGCCGACGGCCACTCCGCTGGCACCGATCACTGCTTCCCCGAGTCCGGCGACGCCACCAGCCTGGTGATCACCGAGATCATGAACAACGCCCTGGACGAGTCCACGGGCGAGTACATCGAGATCTACAACCCCACCGCCAGCGAGATCGACCTGGCCGGGCTGTACATCTACGACGAGGACTCATGGGACGCACTGGTGGCCTGGGATGGGGGCTCCACCCTACTGGGCTCCCTGCAGCATGCCATGGTGATCGACCCGGGCTGGGCCAGCGACTTCCACCTGCCCGCTGGCACCATCCTGCTCACCACCTCCGACGCCACCCTCGGCAACGGCTTGTCTGCAAGCACCGATCCGGTGCACCTCTACGACGCCGACCAGACCACGTTGATCGACTCCTTCACCCATCTGTTTGATGCCGGCGATGGCATCTCATGGGAGAAGGTCGACTACGCAGCGGGTGACGTCACCGGCAACTGGGTGCGCACCACCGATTCATGCAGCTCAACCTCCAGCCCTGGTCGGCTCAACGCCGCCGCCGGGGGACTCTGCGGCGCGATCATCGTCACGGAGGTCATGGCCAATCCCGACGACGAGGACACGGGGGAGTTCATCGAGATCCACAACGCCGGCAATGACACGGTGGACCTGGCGGGGTTGGTGCTGTCCGACGGCGACACCACCGACATCCTGGAGGCCTACGACGGCGGCACCACCGAGCTGGCTCCAGGCGAGTACGCCCTGATCCTCGATGTGGAGTACACCGACGAGTACAGCATCGACAGCAGCGCGGTGCTCGTGACCACCGACGACACCACCGTGGGCAACGCCCTGGCCACCAGCGACGAGGTCACCCTGTACGAAGCCGACGGCGTGCACCCCATCGACGCCTTCCTGCACCCCACCAACCCAGGCAACGGCGTCAGCGTGGAGCGCGTGTCCCTCACCGGGATCGACGACGACACCAACTGGACGGCCTGCACCTGTCCCGGCGGGGCCTCCCCAGGGCAGGCCAACTGCGCGAGCGAGACGGCGGAGACCGTCTCCGACCTCTACGGCTACCTCTTCGTCACCGAGATCATGTCCAACCCCAGCACCGAGTCCACCGGCGAGTTCATCGAGCTGTACAACGATGGCAGCACGGACGTGGACTTGGCCGGCTTCGTGCTCTACGACGGCGATGCCGCCGACACCATCGAGGGCTTCACGGACCCGACGGATACCGTGCTCCCGCCCATGGGCTTCGCCGTGATCCTCGACGCCGACTACGCCGGGGAGTACTCCATCGACGCTGGGGCGCTCCTGCTGACCACCGACGACGCGGCGTTGGCCTCGGGGCTGGCGGTGAACGATCCGGTCTACCTCTTCGAGCCCAACGGCATCTCGCTGGTGGATGGCTACTCCTGGCCGCTGGACGCTGGCGACGGCTTCAGCGTCGAGAAGATAGACTTGACCTTTGGCGATCGGGAGACCAACTGGGCGGCCTCGGCCTGCTCGTCAGGCTCGAGCCCGGGCGACGGGCCGTGCTTCCCCTGACTCCCATTCTCGGGTACCACTCGAAGGAGTCGTCGGAGTCCAGGTCCCAAGCGGATGCTGCCTCTCCGCCGTAGGCCCCGATGTCACTGCGTCCGCCGTCGGGCCAGGCGTTGGAGTAGGAGATCGACACCGAGCAGTCCGATGCAACGAACATACCGCCCGCGGAGCTGACATCCCCCTCGTTGTTCGCGAAGCTGGCGTTGCTCATGGACAGCTGCGGACCGCCCGCTCGAGCCCCTTCACCACGCGTATCGTGGCGGGCGGCTATACGACACCATCTGGTCTTGCACGCTGGTCTTGGTCCTCCGGAGCCACGCTGGAGCGCAGGTGGAGCAAGACTCGAGCTCGGCCAGCACCAGGCTCTCCGGGTACGTCCCCGCTGCCACCGCCACCAGCCCACCGCCGCGGCTGCCCCACAGGTCGAGTCCAGCCTGGATGGATGAGAGGGATCGCTCCTCGCAGCCATCGCCCCCCGGCCCTGCCCCGCTGTCCACGTAGACCGTGGAGTCGTCCACCTCCAGCTGCCCCCAGCGTCCCATTCCGCAGGCCTCTGGCACGCACTCGCCCTGGTCGGCGAGCCAGCCCGCGGCGCAGCCGGGAGCCTCGCCGGTGTCCTTCATGGGTCCTGGTCCGCGCTCACAGCCACCCAGGGTGAGGGTCGCGATCAACAGCGCCGTGCAGG
>CAZHIK010000573.1:0-6224 GCA_964532635.1 uncultured Enterobacterales bacterium | reverse complement strand
GAGGCCCCTCGAAGGGCACCAGGGCGTTGGCCTCCTTGACCAGCTCTCCGATCTGCGTCTCGATCTCGAGCCGCACTTCCGCGGGCACGATGGTGCTCATCTCAGCCAGGTAGACCGTGCTCTCGTCTCGATCTCCCTTCATCTGGTCCCAGATCTGCTCGTAGGGATCCCAGGTCCCTTCCATCATGCCCTGTACAATGCGGGTGTAGAGCGGGCCCCAGTTCCAGTAGGGGGCAGTGAGACAGCTCTCGCCCACGATCTCGCAAGAATCGATGTTGTCGTAGCCAATGGACCAGATTTCCTCGCCTTCGTCGTAGAGTTCCTGGACCACGCCAAGGGCGATGGTGGTGTCGGTCTTGTTGACGATGACGTCGGCGCCCGACTCGATCAGGGTCTCGGCGGCCTCGGGCTCGAGCTCGGAGTCGTACCAGTTGTGGATCCACTCGATGTGGACGGTGACGTTCGGGTTCTGGGTGCGGGCGCCCAGGGTGAGGGCGTTGAGGTGCCGCACGGTCTCGGGGATCACCACGGGGCCCACCACGCCGATGCGGTCCGAGCCGCTCTGCTCGGTCATGTAGCCGGCCACCATGCCCGCCAGGTACCAGGCCTGGTACATGCGCCCGAAGTAGGAGCCCATGTTCGCGCTGGAGTAGAAGCCCGAGCAGTTGAGGAAGTTGACCTCGGGATTGTTGGCCGCCGCGTTCTGGGTCTGGGCGATGTAGTCGAAGCTGGTGGTGAAGATGATGTTGTCGCCATCGGCGATGAAGGAGTCCATCACATCCGGGGCGTCGGCCGCGATCACCGAGGGCTCGTAGTGGGTGGTGATCCCGGAGATGGCTTCCTCGAGATAGACGCGGCCGTCGTCGTGGGCCTTGGTCCAGCCGTGGTCACCGACGGGGCCGACGTAGACGAAGCCCACGCTGGGCTCGGAGAAGTCCGGGCCGGGCCACGCGCCCATCCAGCAGCCAGGGCCGAGGGCGATCAGAGCGAAGAGCAGCTGCGGGCGCATCTAGAACTCCACCGAGGCCGTCAGGCCCAGGCCAGATGAGGGGGCCAGCCACGGAGCGGCCTGGACGCTGCGGGAGCGACCCGCGATGCCCACTGCCAGCCCGGTGACCGCCACAGCGCCTCCAACCGCGCCACCGATGACCGCGGCGTGGTTCAGGGGCGCCAGCGCGACGTAGCTGTCGCGATCACGATCCTCGATGTACTGCTGACCCCGGCTCCAGCTGAGCCACGACCCCACACCACCAGCCACGCCCACCACGGCACCACTCCCGAGCAGCACCCAGCCCAGCGTTCCGCCGCGGGCCGTTGGGTCCGCTGGTGTCGGCACGGGCTCGGGGAAGGTGGGGGGAGGGCTGTCGGTGCCCGCCAGCGCGGGCGGGGGCACGGGATCTGGCTCCGTGGCGGGCGCCTGCTCGGCCTCGACGATGAGCCGATCGAGCTCGGCCAGCACGCCTTCGTCGGTGACCTCCATGCAGGCGGCGAAGCGCCCGTAGGCGCCCCGTGCCATCTCCACGTTGCCCAGGGCGACGTAGCAGCGGCAGAGGTACTCCTCGATGATGCAGCTGCCAGGGGCCTCGCTGGCGGCGCGCCGCAGGAGCGACAGGGCCAGGGCCGGATCTCCGTCGTCCAGCGCTTCGGAGGCGGCGAAGATGTAGTTCTCCACCTTGAGGCTCAGATCCTCGGCGTGGGCCTGACCTGGCCCGAGACCCAACAGGGCCAGACCGAGGAGCAGTGCGAGGTGGTGGCGGAGCAGCATAGGGCACCGGTTGCCTGGGCCGACGGGTATCGGAGGCCGTCCGCAGATTATACGCAAATCCATACTTCGTGCCAGGTCCGGGGCCCCACGGAGCTCCCTCGAGCGTCACGGGCGGACGGCCCAGCGCGAAGCTATGCTTGCACCGAAGCAACCAAGGAGGCCCCCGTGCGCGCCCTCGCCCTGTTCGCCAGCACCGCCCTGCTCCTCACTGCCTGCACCGAGTACGACCTCGGTCGGCCCGACGACATCGAGCAGAAATACGAAGAGGACACCGCGCCCCCACCTCCCGACACAGACGCACCCGACATCCGGGTCAACCCCGCCGAATTGGACTTCGGCTCCATCATGAAGGACTGCCCCTCGGCGCCCCAGGAGATCACCATCCGCAACGTGGGCGGCGAGCTGCTCGAGGTCGACGACATCGACGTTGGCGGCGAAAACGCGGGCGGCTTCTCCCACGACGGCGAGCCGGTGAGCCTGGAGCCCGACGAGACCTACAGCTTCGAGGTGGTCTTCACCCCCACCGCGTGGATCGAGTACACCGCCGAGGTCCAGATAAGCTCGAACGACCCCGACGAGGCCTCGGTCGGCGTCACCACCCTCGGCATCGGCGCCGAGGACGCCACCTACGAGGACATCTTCCACCAGGGCGACGGTGGCCGCCCCGTGGACATCCTGTGGGTGGTGGACAACTCCGGCTCCATGTCCGAGGAGATCCAGCGGGTCAAGGACGAGTTCCAGAGCTTCCTGGGCGACTTCATCGACCTGGGGCTCGACTTCCACCTTGGCGCGGTCACCACCGACATGAACAACCCCACCGAGGCCGGCCGGCTCCAGGGCACCCCCAGCTACATCGACCACAACACGGCCGATCCCTACGGGACCTTCGAGCGCACCATCAACGCCATCTACGACCACAAGGGCTCGGCGGACGAGAAGGGCCTGGACGCCGCCAAGGCCGCCCTCACCGAACCCCTGCTCACCAGCGACAACGCCGGCTTCCTGCGCACCCGCAACGACGACGGCGACGAGGTCGCCACCCACATCATCGTGGTCACCGACGAAGACGACTACTCGAGCGTCTCCACCACCGCCTTCACCACCTGGCTCGACAACCTCGAGTCGGACCCGGACCTCTCCGCCCTGTCCGCCATCTGCGGCGATCCAGGCGCCACCATGTTCGATGGCGGCTGCACCGAGTGGGACGGCATGACCATGTACACAGCCATGGCCGGCACCGACTACTACAACGTGGCCATGGACACCGGCGGCCACTGGTCCAGCATCTGCACCGCCAGCTTCGCTGAGGAGCTGGAGTACCTGAGCCTGGTGTCCCAGGGCATGACCGCCGAGTTCTTCCTCACCCACGAGCCCAGCTCCATCGCCCTGACCGACGTGGAGGTCAACGGCACCGACGTCGGCTACAGCGCCATCGATGGCTGGACCTGGTCCTCCACCACCAACGCCATCACCTTCCACGGCGACACCATCCCCGAGCCTTCGGCCACCATCCGCGTCAGCTACCCCTTCGACGGGGAGTGCGAATAGGACCACAGGATCGCGGTGGCGCTGCACGAGAACCGACGATAACCGGGGCGCGTCCTGAACTGCCCCGGAGTCATCATGCGTCCCATCGCCCTCGCCCTCGCCCTGCTCGCCATCGGCTGCAAGCCCCCCGTGGAGGCTCCCGCCGATCTCGACGAGCTCGCGGCCTACATGTTCGCCAACTTCGGCAACGAGACCACCGACGAACTGGCTGCGGCCAGCCTCAACCTCGAGACCCTCCTGTCTCCGCTGGACTACGAGGCCGGTACCGATGATCGCTCGTGGAGCCTGTCGGTGCTGAGCGAGGCCGACATGGGCGGCATCACCCCCACTCCCGAAGCGGTCATCGACAACCAGGTCCCTGTGGCGGTGGCCGGCATGTATCAGGGCAGCCTCGAGCAGGCCGTAGACCTCATCCTCGATCCCAACCAGGTCTGCATCGGCGGCGACGGCTACGTCTACTACGAGCGCCGCTTCGACGCGGGTGACGACTGCTTCGACGGCGCCGGCTGCGAGCTGCTCGAGGTCACCAACGTGGCTCGCTACGAGAGCCTGCTGGCCAATGTGTGGCTCAAGGAGCGGATGGAGTCCCGCTGGGTCGAGCTCGAGGACGGCCGCTCGGCCGTGGTGGAGATCGGCTGGATGGAGGAGCGCTTCACCTCCGATAGCGGCAACGCCACCTGGGATCAGCGCTACGGCCTGGACTTCTACCTGCCCGTCACCGACGGCAGCAGCGAGGTCTACCGCTTCTTCGCCTTCTGGTCCTCCGCCGACATCCCCGGCGTGGGAGAGGACACCTACGCCAACCTGGCCGTCAGCGGTATCGACGAAGGCTTCGCCAACGAGAGCGCCTTCACCGCCGGCGAGGAGTGCTCGAACGACCGCGCCGCCGAGATGGAGCCCCCGTTCTAGAGCGGGTCGCGGCAGCAGCGAAAGCCGTCGTCGTGGTACCGCCCGCTGGGCGGATGGCCGTGGCGACTCAGGCAGTCCTGGCCGTAGAAGGTCTGCAGCCACATGGTGCCCCCGCGCACGGTGCGCAGGGTGGTGCCGGAGGCCACATCCCTGTCCAAGGGAGCGGGGGAGCCCTCCCAGGCATCCGAGACCCACTCGCTCAGGTTGCCGTTGAGATCGTGGACCCCTTCGGGTGACACGCAGCGATGGTAGGCCCCCGAGGCGGCGTAGGGGGGCTCCATCTGCGCGGGCGGGCTGGGATTCCAGGGGGTGTTGCAGGCCCGAGCATCCCGCTCGGGGCCGTAGGCGTAGCGCCAGCCCCCGGGGCCGCGGCAGGCTCGCTCCCACTCGGCGCCACTGCACAGGCGCTTGCCCGCAGCCTCGCACCGAGCCACCGCCTCGTCCCAGGTGGCGCTGTGAAGTGGCTTCTCCCCAGCCTGGTTGGGAAACTCGAAGACATCGATGCAGTAGGGCTTCAACCGCACTTCGTGAGCCGACTCCTCGTAGCCCTCGAGGGGCTCCGCCACGCCCACCGTCACCCGCCCACCGGGGATCCCCGCCATGCCCTCGGGGCAGCTGGGGGCCTCGGTCTCTCCCCCCGGGCAGCCCAGCAGCCCGATGAGGGCCAGGCATAGCGGAGCACGGGGAGCAGGGCGCATGGAGGTTCCGGGGAAAGGCAGGTCCTATCCCAGGTCCCAGCCGGGTGCCGGGAACCAGCCCAACGTGTCCGCCCCGCGCCCCTTCGCCCCACCTGCTCAGCTATGGTATGAAACCGCGGCCCCGATCACCGGTCCACGCAACGTGCCCTGGCCCTCCCCAGACTCTGCGCTCCACTTCCAGCGTCGCCCCCCCCTGCGGGACTGTCTGCGGACCGTGTTCCAGCCGGAGCTGTACCGCAACTTCGCCGTCCACGCCTTCATCATGGCCCCCGCAGGCACAGCCATGGCGTACATCGCCTCCCGCATCGACCGGGTGCTCGGCTGGGAGCCCCTGCTCCCCCTGCCCATCGGCGCGATGCTGGGCCTGGGCCTCATCGGGCTGGGGGGCTTGTGGGTCTGGTACGTCTACGGCTACCTCTTCCTCTCGGGCCGTGGTTCACCGGGATCCCACGTCGACGGCGGCCCCACGGTGCTGGTGGACACCGGCCCCTACACCGTGATCCGCCACCCCTCGGTGCTGGGCAAGCTGGCGGGGGTGCTGGGCCTGGGGCTGATCTTCGGCTCCAAGATCTTCCTGGTCGCCTTCCTGCCCCTGCTGGTGGTCTACTCCCTGCTCACCAACCGCTTCCTGCAAGAGCGCTACTGCGACGTGCGCTTCGGGGACGCCTACCAGCGCTACCGCGAGCGGGTGCCCATGCTGCTGCCCCGCCCCTCGGGGATCCGCCGCTGGGCTTCCGACGAAGCGGCCCTGGGAGAGGGAGACGATCCCGCGCGCGGTGCCTCTCCGCCCGGGGCCTTCCAGGAGCTGCGCTGGTACCTGGTGGGCCTGGGCAGCCTGATCGCCTTCTTCGCGGTGTTGCTGGGCTTGGTGGTGGCGCTGTCGAGCGCCGGGATGTAGCGCCCGCCGTGATCCCAGCTTGCGAGGCGGCCGCTGGACCTGTATGACGGCGGGCCACGCCCGCGATCCCTTGCGCCTCGAGGAGCTCCCGTGACCCGTCCCATCCGCAAAATCGTCTGCGCCTACTCCGGCGGCCTCGACACCTCAGTGATGATCCCCTGGATGAAGGAGCGTTACGACGCCGAGATCATCGCCTACACCGGCGACCTGGGGCAGGGGGAGGACCTCCCCGCCATCCGCCGCAAGGCCATCGACACCGGGGCGAGCCACGCGGTTGTGGACGACCTGCGGGAACGCTTCGTGCGCGAGTTCATCTGGCCGGCGGTCAAGGCCTCCGCCCTGTACGAGGGGCTCTACCCCCTGCACACCGCCCTGGGCCGCCCCCTGCTGGCCCAGCGCCCGGTGG
>CAZHIK010000572.1:5832-6226 GCA_964532635.1 uncultured Enterobacterales bacterium | reverse complement strand
CAGCGCCGCGGGCGACTACGCCACCGAGCCCGACGGCGGCTCCTACGTCTCCCGTCGCGGCACCCACGAGGCCCAGCTGAGCGGCGACAGCGGCACCGACTTCGACCTGTACCTGTACTGGTACCATCGCCGCAGCGGCAGCTGGATCGAGGTGGCCAGCTCCGAGGGCTCGACCTCCGACGAGACCATCAGCTACACCGGTCGCCCCGGCGAGTACACCTGGGTGGTCTACAGCTACAGCGGCAGCGGCGACTACGAGTTCTGCCTGACCACGCCGTAGTTCCCCCTCCGAACGTCCGAGCGCCCACCCCGACGGGTGGGCGTTGCGCTTCAGGGGCACAATCCTGACCAAGCCACGATTCCAGGGCGCCCGGCCAGCGGACGTCCAGGCCCA